>CAMWVF010000022.1 GCA_947177545.1 uncultured Clostridia bacterium
GGTATGTATATCGAAAGCTTCTTCGGTGTAAATGTACAAAGCGGCGGAAAGCATAACTGCGCAAAGCAGATATGGCAGTATAAAGCCGCTTAGCTTTTCAGCATATTTTTTCGCTGTCTCCATTTCTATCCTCTCGCAAACCTGCAAAAAATTATTGTTTCTTTTTGGACATAACAAGTATCGTTGCAAGCACGGCTATTATCATTGCCATAACCACAATGACGATAACAACGCCAACGCTCAAGCCTCCAGAAGCTGCTTTTTCGGGAACGGTTTCTCCGCTTGCTTCGGTAACGGTCTCCGCTGTTTCATCGGCAGGATTTTCGGTCTCCGTTATTTCTGCGGCGGATTGTGTTTCAGCCGCAGAGGTGTAGACCTCGTTATTCTCGGCGGGGGTTTCCACTGTAAGCGTATACTCCCCGGTAAGGTCTGCGGCAATTTTTATATTGTTCTGCTCCCAGCTTTTATAGCTTTCCTCGCTGTCCCCGTAGCAGTGGACGCTTGCGCTCACATTGCGGAAAACGTCGCTTTCAAGGGCGGGAGCGGTCCCGCCGTACACATAGATATCTTTAAGACTGCTGCAGTCCGCAAAAACGCTGCCGCCTATTTTTTTTACGTCGGGACCTATGGAAATTTTCTCAAAGCCGCACTTGCTGAAAGTATTGGGGTAAATCTCAGTAATTCCCGCAGGTATGACAAATTCCGTGATAGCCTTGCAGTCCTGAAAAGCTCCCTCGCCGATATATTCGGTATCGGGGGAAATTGGGAAAGCCTCCAGAGCCTCGCAGGAGGCAAAGGCGTAATCCCCGATTTTGGTGACTGTGGCGGGCATTAAAATTTTGGTGAGCTTTCTGTTTCCCTCAAAGGCGTGAGCGCCAATCTCCGTTGTGTTTTTCGGCAGACTTATAAGTGTAAGCTGATTTCTTGACGGTATGGCGTTTTCGGGAATTGCGCCGCCCTCGGTCTCCGTCCCCGCAAGCTCGATTATCTCAAGATTTGGTATCTGCAAAAGCGCACCGTAGTCCACCGCGTTAAGGGTACCCGACAGCACCGCGATATTTTTTATAAAGTTGTAATCCGTTCCGTCCGCGGCTTCCTGCATAGCTTCGGAAAGCTTTCCGGTTTCAAAGGAAGCTATCGTCAGGTTTTCCGTATTTTCCTCGGCGTTTGCGGACAGGAAAGTCAGCGGAACTATTCCCACAAGCATTAAAGCGGCTACCGCAAGGATCAAAATTCTAAGCCAAAGGCTTTTCTTCTTTGTGTATGTAAATTTCTGTTTGTTTTTGTTAGCCATATTGTACCTCTTTTCGTAATGTTATGTATCGGCTTGATTTTCACGTCCCAGCGAGAACCGTCCCGCGGTCTGTATTTCTTTGGGGGTAAACAGCAGGACGTCCGTAGTCAGCGGATTTTCCGCCTTTTTGTATTCCTCCAAAATAACCGTCCCCAGTCCCTCCAAAATATCGTTGGTGATGTTTTGCAGTACCAAAAGGCTTTCCCGCGAGGGAGCCACAACAAGGAACTTTGCCCCCAGCCTTTCATACACGGCGGAGCGGAAGTCGTTGCAAAGCATAAGCGAGCTGCAAAACACAGGACACGGCGTTTTAAAATCCAAAGTTTTTATACCGCCGTTTAAAGCTTCCTCGCTTATCTCGGTATTTGAAAGTATCTTGCACATATTTCTGTCCGCAACTGAGAACGCCACCTCTCTCGGTACTCCCCAGCGCTTCAGCGTAGCCTCGTCCAGATGGTGAATGACCTCGTTGTCGGGACTGTACACCACGACCTTTTTAAGTCCCCCCACAAAGTCTGCGCTTATCATTGTATTGTCGGTATCCTTTTCGCGCATAAGCATAAGCCGCAGGAATTCCTGACCGTTGGTAAAGGAGACCATTCTGCCCTTTGTGGTGAAGTCCATTTCGAGCCGCTTGATAAGCATATCAAGCTCTTCGTCTGAACGGGTCTCCTCGTATATCCGCCTTGCCTCGCTCACGTCTATTTTAAACACGGCGGAACCGTTTGATATCTCGTAAACCGTACTGCTTTCCTTTTCGGTTATATGGTAATTCTGCCGTTTCAAGGCGTTTTTAAAACCCGCCTCGAATTTGTCCCTGCAAAAAATTTCCGATATTTTTTCCGCAAGCTTCACGTCCGCCGCCTCCTTTCAGAGAATAGATTTTTCGCTTCTCGTTACATATACATTAATTATATCACATTTCAGCGGATTTGTACACCCCATTTTTAATTTTTTTGCGTGGAACTCCCAACAGCGAGTGTCCCCCAAAAGTTAGGTATGGGTTATCCTTTATTTTGTGCAGCCACCCAAGGGGCGGGTAAAAAGCATTAGTTCGTTTACAGATTGTTTACAAGTATATTTTGCAAAGCTCGCTTGACATTTTATGCAAAGCGTGCTATACTAAAAATGCAAAGTAAACTTTACAAAATTGCGGAGGTGTACATTGAAAACCAAAATACAGGAGCTTCGCAAGGAACGCAAAATTTCACAGGAGGAGCTTGCAAATGCGGTGGGGGTAACGAGACAGACCATAACCTCGCTGGAGTGCGAAAAATACACGGCGTCCCTTGTACTGGCGTACAAGATAGCAAAATATTTCGGAATGACCATTGAGGAAGTCTTTGACTTCTCAGAGCTGTCCGACATATAACCGAAAAGGAGAGATAATTATGAGTAAAGCAAAATGCTTTGTGGAAAGAAATTACCGAAAAAGAGGCTTTAAAATCGCAATGCAGTCCATACTTTTATTATGGTGTACGTCAATGTTTATCGCTCACGGAGACTTTGATTTTCCCAAAGCCGCAGACAACGCGCTGAACTTTGCGCAGGGCCTTTCCGCAAGCCTTTGGATAGTGTGGGTGGCGTTCTGTATGGTCAAGAGAGAAAGTCCGTTTGCGGGCAGGAGGGAGAAATAATGGAAGAATTCAGAAAGCAGATTCAAAAAACCCTTAATATTTACCGAGCCGTTCTTATGGCCGCGATCGTAATATTGGTGGTTTTAAACGGAATTGAAATAACCGCCGTATTGGGTGAAAAAAGCACAACCGACCTCGGCAACGGCTTCGGCACGGGTGTGTGCTCGTCTATAATAACTTTGATGATAATAAACGTTTGCAGATACAGCGCCGCTCTTAAAAACGACGAAAAGCTCAAAAAGCTTTATATTTTGGAGACCGACGAGCGGGAGCGGCTTATTTACGAAAAATCAAACTCGTCATCTTTTAGAGCGGTAATTATTCTTTTGGGATTTGCGGCAATGGTGGCGTCCTTTTTCTCAAAGCCGATATTCTATACTATTGTTGCAATAATTATTGCTATCGCATTTATTCAAGCGGCGTTTAAATTTTATTACCGCAGAAAGTATTAGGATATGGGCAGCATGAATTATCAGAACGACTTCACCACGCTCACCGCAGGAACTTTTCGGAATGAGTTATCAGTAATCTTGTCATTGCGGGGCTTTTGGCTGTAATGTTCCTTGTGCGGCTCTTGCTCAAAACGTATTATGAAAAGAAATACTAAAACTTTGTGCAAAATTACCTATTGACAAATTACAGTATGTGTAGTATTATTGTGCTAGTTACTTAGTACAATAATATTAAAAAGACACATATTGTCTATAGAAAGGAAGATAACAAATATGGCAACAGTTCTTGAAGTTCAGGGGCTTTCAAAGAAGTACCCCAAAAAAGAAAACCTTGCCGCCGACGGGGTAAGCTTTACCGTAAACGAGGGTGAGATATTCGCTCTTATCGGTCCCAACGGCGCAGGAAAAACAACAACGATACGCATGATATCGACCCTTATACAGCCTACGTCGGGGGACGCTCTCGTGGCGGGACGCAGCGTTGTTAAGGAACCCGACAAGGTTCGCGAAAATATCACATACCTCCCCGACGAGGCGGGAGCGTACAAGACAATGACGGGTATAAATTATCTTGAATTTATGGCGTCCCTTTTCGCAAAGGACAAGGACACTCTCGACAAATTCGTAGAGCGGGGCAAGGCTATCTGCGGACTGGGCGACAGGCTTTCCGACAAGATAGGCGGCTACTCCAGAGGTATGATAAGAAAGCTGCTCCTTGCTCGTGCGGTAATGACCGAACCGAAGCTTGCTATCATGGACGAAGCAACGTCAGGTCTGGACGTTATAAACGCTCTCGAAATACGGAAAATGATAAAAAATCTTGCAAGAGAGCAGCACATGGCTTTCCTGCTTTCTTCCCACAATATGCTGGAGATCGAGTACGTATCAGACCGCGTTGGGATCATGACAGGCGGCAAGCTTATGGTCGTGGGCGCAATAGACGAGCTTAAAGAGCGGTACGAAGCCGCTAACCTTGAGGAAGTTTTTGAAAGGGTGGTGAAGGATAATGAAGTTCGGTAATTTGCTAAAAAAAGAGCTTAGAGAGCTTCTCACAAAGCAGGCTATAATAAGTATGGTTTTTACTATGGTACTGCTTATCGTTATGGGACAGGTGATCGGAGGAGCAATGCAGGACGCGGACAACTCCGCCGAGGATGCAGCCAACAACATCGCGCTGTGTAATCAGGACGACAGCGAATTCACAAAAAATATGCTTGAAAATATGGAAAACACTAACGTTGCTCTTGTGGAGCTTGAAAGCGATGATTACGCCGCCGAGCTTGAAAGGCTTGACAGAAAGTCGCTTATTATCATACCCCAAGGCTTTGGGGACAGCATTGTCAACCAAAGAAAGGTCGGCGAGGTAAAGTTTGTAAACACCTTAAAGGGCGGCGGTTTTTCCTCCACCATGAGTACGGCTACAGCTGCCGAAGCGGTAAGCTCCATTGAAAAAGCCTGCTCCGACGAGCTTATGCGAAACGACTACGGTGTTACCGACGCAGAGATAGAGCTTGCGAAGAACCCTGTTTCCACAACGGAATACACCGTCCACAAGGGCAGAACCGCAGCGGCTTCATCGGCGGGAATATCCGCGGTGCTTATGTTACAGTCCATGATCGCACCGTTTGCAATATTCTTTCTGCTCTTAATGGCGGCGCAGATGATAATGACCGCTATTTCCACCGAAAAGATAGACAAAACTTTAGAAACGCTTTTATCCGCCCCCGTGCCGAGAATGACAGTGCTTATGGCGAAAATGACGGCAGCGGTTATAACCGCCCTGCTGAACGCCCTGTTTATGATGATAGGCTTTGTTTTCTATATGCTTGGAATGGCGGGCAGCGCGGCAGGCGAAATGGCAGACGCAGTAACCGGCGGTCCTATGGTTTCAGAGGCTGCGGGAGCTGTCACAAGCACGGCTCAGGCAATGGCGGAGCTGGGTCTCGCACTTTCACCAGCGGACTACATTTTGTTTGCGATCCAGCTTTTCCTCACGCTCGCAATAGGTCTTGCAATATCCCTTATCCTTGGCGCAATGGCTACAGACGTAAAGTCTGTACAGACCCTTACAATGCCGATAATGATAGCGGTAATGATACCTTTCTTTGTGTCTATGTTTATGGACGTGAACGATATGTCACCCGTGTTCAGAACGATCATTTACGCGATACCGTTCACCCACACCTATACAGCCTTGACAAATCTCATGAACGGTGATATGATTATATTCTGGGGAGGGCTTGCGTACCAGATAGTATTCTTTGCGGTATGTATGTTCCTTGCCGTGAAGATGTTTACCACCGACAAGCTGTTTACAATGTCCTTTTCCGCTGAAAGCATGAACAAGAAGCGCAAGGGCAAGAATACTGCTGCACAGGAATAGTTGAAACTGTACAGTGTACAGTTGACAGTTATTCGGGATAACTTTTTAAATGCAAACTAAAATTCTGAGGAAGAATAATTATGAAACCCGATAAAAAAGCCCGAACTATAGTTATCGGCGTATTTGTCGCGATATTTGTTCTTTCCGTAATTTTTGCAATGTACGCGGGTACAGTGGTAGGTGCGGATATAGGCGAATTTATTTATAATATTACGCATAAAGCAGAGTTCGTAACATTTTTAACTATCAACTGAGATATCGGGGAGGTATCTTCAATGAAAAATATGCTTTTAAAAGAGTTGACCTTGGAAGAACAAAGCAATATCAATAAAGTCACGCTTTGGCTGACCCTTATCCTGCTGATATGCTCCGTTGTTATGCGTATTTTCGGGGTTTATGCGGACTTTAATGCAAGCGCGGCAAGTTTATTGGCTATAATATGCTTAGGAGCTTTCAGCTTTGAGGGCGCGAAAAAAAGAGACCTGCGCACCGTCTGTCTTGCCGTATTTATCGTAGGCGACGCTATGTACGTGTTATTCCTGTTTTTCTTGCTTGGCAGGACGTTTATGCAGCATTTATTATAAAAAATTCCTATCTGTGAGGTGCTTTTCATGAGCGATAAAAATAATTTTTACGTGCCGAAGGAACGGCGTCCCATAATGCTAAGGTCATGCAGCATACTTTTCTGCGCGGGGACGCTTCTGCTGTGGATATTCCGCGAAAAATACAATATCGAAACGGGCGACCTGATGATAATGTCGGGGATATCAATTCTTCTGCTGACCTGTCTTTTGCAGGGCAGGCGCGCCGAAAAGCAGCTCAAAATAAGCGACAGGGAGCTTATGAAAATGCGTGAGCAGTGCGGCAAGGACGATTACAACACAGATATTTACTTTAAATAAGATTTCGCATTTATTTCAGCCGTTTTTCACGAAATTTACACATTTATAGGTTATTATATAAATGTACTCGGAAAGAGAGTGCAAAACAGCTTAAACAAGCTTTTATATCCGGACGAAAGTCCGTTAATATAAGAGACCATCCGTAAGACGTTTACCCCTACGGCTTACGGAAACCCCCAATAATCCTATATCATAATCTTCGGCGCTGCCTCACCCCGGGCAGCGCCACTTTCTTATAGCGCGGGGAACGCTCGTCCTGCGGCGAGTTCCCCTATATTAAACGCCGCAGAATATTAATTTTCACGTCCCCTCAAGGGGCGATTTTTTATACTAATATTCAATTAAAATGCGTATAAAAATGTGTGCAAAAATTTGCGTATATGATTTTTATGCGGATTTTTCTGCTCTTTTATCGGTTCTAAGATGCTTTTGGGTCGGGAGAAAATTTGTAAATATCTTTTTAATGTGTAAAAAAATATTGAAATCTGTAAAAAAATATGGTAAAATATTTTTATATATGTTTACGCTATAATGTGAAAGGGATTTGAAAAATGAACAAGGTAAAAGTTACCATATGCGGCAAGGAATTCAGCCTTAAAACCGATGATTCCCAAAGCTATATGACGGGTCTTGCCAAAAAGGTGGACACGGCTATCGCGGACATGATGTCCGCGCCGGCTAATCTGCCTATGCAGTCGGCAGCTATACTGACAGCTCTTGCGGCTTATGACGAGCTTCAGAAAGCCAACGACAGCATTGACAATATCCGTTCTCAAATAAAGGAATATGTTGACGACGCGGGAAAAGCCCGTGCGGAGCGTGACAGAGCAGTCAAGGCGGAGGCTGAGCTTAAAGCGAAAATTTCCTCGCTTGAAAACGAGCTGAAAATAACGCAGATGAAGTCTGATATCGACCGCCAGCTTACCCTTGATATGAACGATACGTCCGCAAATAAGTCCGACAGCAATCCTGTCACGGGCAGACAGGCAGGTCAGGGCGGAAAGCCGAGGAAATGAGCGTGAAAATTTCCGTAAATGCTGTTAAAAAGCCTGAGCTTCTCGCCCCTGCGGGGAGCATGGAAAGCGTCCTTGCCGCTGTAAGATGCGGTGCGGACGCTGTTTACGCAGGGGGCGAAAGATTTTCCGCAAGGGCGAACGCGGCGAATTTTTCCGAAGCAGCGCTTGAAAACGCTGTTCGGTACTGCCACCTCCACGGGGTAAAGCTTTACCGTGCTATGAATACGCTTGTTTTCGGTTCTGAAATTCCCGACTTTATCGAGGAAGCAAAGCGTTCTGCGGAAATCGGCGTGGACGGTCTTATTGTACAGGATCTGGGCGCAGCGAGGCTTTTGAGAGAGGTTCTGCCCGATATGAGGCTCAACGCCTCCACACAAATGACGATACACACTCCCGAGGGGGCGCGGCTGGCGGCGGAGCTTGGTTTTTCTCGGATAGTCGCCGCAAGGGAGCTGACCTTGGAGCAGCTCCAAAGACTTACGGAAACCGGTATCGAGATAGAAGCGTTCGTCCACGGAGCGCTGTGTATGTCTGTTTCGGGGCAGTGCTTTATGAGCGCGCTTATCGGCTCCAGAAGCGCAAATCGGGGTATGTGCGCACAGGCTTGCAGACTGCCCATGGCTGCCATGCTTCCCTTTGGCACGGTCAAGGGCGACCGTTACGACCTTTCTTTAAAGGACTTGTGCGGCATACCTTATATAAACAAGCTTGCGGACATTGGTGCGGCTTCTCTAAAGATCGAGGGCAGAATGAAGCGTGCGGAGTACGTTGCTGCCGCTGTTACGGCTTGCAGAGCTGCTTTGGACGGCAAAGAACCCGATTTGGAAACTTTACAGTCGGTATTTTCACGAAGCGGTTTTACGAATGGTTATCTCAACGGAGAGACAGGCACGGCAATGTTTGGCTACCGCCGCAAGGAAGACGTTACCGCTGCGGAGGCGGTTTTACCCATTCTGCGGGAGCTTTACCGCAAGGAGACAAAGGCAGAGGGCTGCTCCGCGGACTTTTCCGTGAAAATACAGCAAGGAGAGCCTGTGCGGCTTGAGATGTTCTGCAAAAATATAAACGTTTTCGCTGACGGAGTTGTCCCACAGGAAGCGAAAAAACGTCCCGCTGACGAGGAATTTTTAAGGCGTCAGCTGGAAAAATTGGGGGACACCGTTTATACTTTTGGTAATATTTTTGCTGAAGTTGACGGAAGGTCAATGGTTTCCGCAGCGGCGGTAAACGCTTTGCGGCGTGAGGCGGTTCAAAAAATGGACGACGCCATTATTGCGGCGGCGAAACCGCAGTACCGTCGGGAAAGCTTTGTCCCGGCACAAAAATCGGGGAAGCATTACCCCGAAAAAATAAGGGTTCGGGTCTCTAATGAAGAACAGTTTAGCGCAATGCCCGAATACATTGAGGATATAATTATTCCGATTAAACTGTACGTAAAATCTTTGAGTGATAAGGACAGGTACATTGTCGCCATGCCGAGATTTATCGACAACGAGGAAGCGCTCAAAAAGCGGCTTGATGACGTAAAGTCAGCGGGCTTTACACGCGTTTTGTGTACAAATCTTGCCCACGCAAAAATCGGTAAGGAAATGGGCTTTCGTTTGTGCGGCGATTTTGGACTGAATATTGTGAACCCTTACTCCGCAATGGCGGCTGCCGAGCTTGGCTTTGAGGACGTTACCGCGGGCTTCGAGGCTAAGCTTGCGGACATTTCGGCGGTGTGCGGGACGCTCCCGACAGGCGTTATAGTGTACGGCAGACTTCCTGCCATGCTGACGAAAAACTGTCCCATACAGCAGGCGGTGGGAGACTGCAAAAACTGCACGGGCTTCCTAACGGACAGAACAGGAAGGAAGTTCCCCGTTGTCTGCACCAAAGACCCAAGCGGTTTTTCATGCGAGGTACTCAACAGCGACGTGCTGATGATGACGGACAGGCTCGGGGAGATAAGCGCAGACTTTGCCGTGCTGAATTTTACCGACGAGACGGCAGCGGAAACCGCTCGTATAATCGATTGCTGCCGCGAGCGGAAAAGGTGTCTCGAAAAAGGCTTTACCCGCGGACTTTACTACC
>CAMWVF010000023.1 GCA_947177545.1 uncultured Clostridia bacterium
TTTGGACATAAACTGTTCCTTTGCATTAACGCGGACAAAATTCAGTCCCAAGCCCTTAAATGCGTTTTCAACCTCGTCGCCCTCGTTTTTACGAATGAAGCCGTGGTCAACAAAAATACAGGTAAGCTTGTCCCCCACAGCCTTTGCAAGGAGAGCCGCTGCAACGGAGCTGTCCACTCCGCCAGAAAGAGCAAGCAGAACCTTTCCGTCACCAACCTTTTGGCGTATATCCTCAACGGCAGTTTTGGCGTAATTGCTCATAGTCCAGTCGCCGACGCAGCCGCAAACATTTTTCAAAAAGCTGTCGATAAAGTCCAAACCGTACTCGGTGTGATTTACCTCAGGGTGGAACTGCACCGCGTACAGTTTCTTTTCGGGGTACTCCATAGCCGCTGTGGGGCAGTCCTTTGTGTGGGCGGTTATTTTAAAGCCATTGGGTACTTTTTCTATGTAATCGCCGTGGCTCATCCATGAGACCGCCTTTTCGGGCAAACTGCTTACCGCACCGAAAAGTATGCTTGACTTATCGTAAAAAGTCTCGGTTTTGCCGTACTCCGCGGTTATGCAGGACGAGACCGTCCCCCCCAGCAAATGGGTCATAAGGTGACAGCCGTAGCAAATGCCGAGTATGGGTATGCCCATATCAAAAATTTCCTTGGGACACAGCGGCGAACCCTCGGCATAAACGCTGTTGGGACCTCCAGTAAAGATAATTCCAACGGGGGCTAACGCCCTTATTTCGTCCAAAGGGGTCTTGTAGGACTTTACTTCGCAGTAGACCCCGCATTCTCTGACCCGTCTTGCGATAAGCTGATTATACTGACCGCCGAAGTCGAGAACGATAACAAGCTGGTGTGATTGTGACATTTTGACTACCTCCTAAAATATATCAAGCGGAAATTTGTTTCCTTATAAATTAACTATTTATATACTGCATCATTTCATGTGTGTTCATTGTGTGGTGCAGATAAATATTATCCGCAACCGGTTCCATGTAAAAGTCTTTGAAGTTAAGCGGCATTTCCGTATAAGTAACATTGTAGTAGCAGTAGTGACTGCAATGTATAAAAATTACCTCGCTCTCATGCCGCGGTTCGCTGTACGACACCCAACCGTAATCAAAGAAAGCAAGCGCGCCGTCGCTCTCATTAAAATGTACTTGTTCGTAACACCGCGCGTCCCTTTCCTGCCGCAGCTTAAGCTCATGTTTTGCATACTCCGTGATAGCCTCGGCATTTTCCGCGGCGTACTCCGCAACCTCCTTTAAATACGCGTCAGCCTCCCTTTCCATCCTTGTTTCTTTAATTGTCTGCATCAGAGCCATATTAAACGTCCAAAACGCAATTGCCGCGGAAAGACACACAAGCGCGGTCATCAATATATACTTAGAAGCATTGCTCATATATTTTCACCCCTTACCAATAATGTGGGTCTTTATAGGTCGTATAGTAAAGATTGTCGGAAATTTTTTCGGTGTGTTCGCCAATGCCGTCAGGGAGATAAATAACAGATACGTCATTCAGTCCCGCCATCGACATAAATATTACTCTCGGATTGCTGCCGCCTATATCCGACAGCACACGCGTCTGCCCAATGGTAAAAGCAATATTTCTTTCCTCCTGCAATTCCCCGTAGGGGTCAATATAAAAATCTATTACCCCTCCTTGAGGTTCAGCGTGTTCTAATTCATATGCCGCAAGACGTTCAAAGGCTGCGGCGTTTTCGGTTATGTATGCTATCAGCTTAGTCTCGAACTCCGCGGTTCTTTTTTCCGCTTCATTTCTTTCGGCGCGTTCTATAGCGAAGCGTATCTCAACAAACGATACCGCAAGGGACAAAAAGAAAATTATAAGCGCAATACTGACTTTTTTAAAGATTTTGTTCAATACTATCAGCTCCTTTAAATTGGTGTCAACTATCAACTGTCAGCTGTACACTATCCATTATGCCATAAATCGCCGCAAATTGCAAGCCATATATAAAAAATATTCGGAAAAATATTGCAAAAAAAATATTAATATGGTATAATTATTTAATTGCTGATTTTTTGAAAGGAAATTTTAATGTCCCGTAATTTTATATATATTCTTGCCGCGCACGATCACAGCGGAGGTTTTGATTTTTTTGACATAATTCTTGACGCCCTTATCGACTCGGCGAAAATGCTGCCTTTCCTGTTCCTTGCGTTTCTGCTTATGGAATTTATCGAGCACCGCGCGGGAGATAAGCTTGTCAGTTTACTGCGTAAAAACGGCGGGGGACGTGCGGGCAGCGCGGCTCTCGGCGCGGTCATAGGCTGCGTACCCCAATGTGGATTTTCCGTCGCCGCCTCAAATCTTTACGCGGGACGGGTCATATCCGTTGGTACGCTTATCGCCGTTTTCATTTCCACCTCGGACGAAGCTATACCTATACTTTTGGCACACCCAGACCGTGCCGCCGTCATATGGCGGCTTATTGCAGCAAAAATAATTATTGCTGCTGCTGTCGGAATTATTGCCGACATTGTTGTAAAAATTTTCAAGCTGGAACATGACGGCGAGTCCATTGAGGACATCTGCTCAGAAAGCGGCTGCGGCTGCGGAAGTCACGGCATTTGGTATTCTTCGCTAAAACACACAGTAAATATTTTTATTTTTATACTTATAGTAAATCTGCTTTTGGGCTTTGTCATGGCTTTGGTTGGCGAGGAAGCGGTGGAGAATTTCCTCGGCGGCATGGGGATTTTCCAGCCAATTGTTACGGGGCTTGTGGGCATGATACCAAACTGCGCCGCCTCCGTCCTTGTTACGGAGCTTTACGCGGAGGGCGCGATACCCTTCGGGTCGGCTATGGCAGGTCTTTGCACAGGAGCGGGTGTGGGACTTGCGGTGCTGTTCAGAACAAACAAGAGCAGCCGTGAAAATCTTATTATTACCGGAATTGTTTACGCTGTTGGCGTTTTAAGCGGAATGATACTGAACCTATTCTGATCGGAAGTGAAAAAATGAAAGCCTTTGCCGAGTTTTTCAAAAGGGAATTCATACTGGTAATTGCGGGAGCTGCCGCGCTTGTTTCCTGTATGCTTGTTCCTGTCACAAATTATATAAACTATATCGACACTGACACTATAGGGCTGCTGTTCTGCCTGATGATAGCCGTGGCGGGCTTTCGTGAAAGCAGCGTTCTTGCCTTTCTTTCCGGAAAGCTTCTGGGCAGGGGCAAGGGAAAAACGCGGAAAACGGGTATGATACTGGTGTTTATTTCCTTTTTTACTGCGCTGTTTTTTACCAACGACGTTGCGCTTATCGCGTTTGTACCAATAACCGCCGCGCTTTTTGCAAACCACAAAAAGACCATGTCCTACGTGATAATTTTGCAGACCGCCGCCGCAAATTTAGGAAGTATGCTGCCCCCCTTCGGAAACCCGCAGAATTTGTATCTGTACAGTCATTATGAGATGTCCCCCAAGGAATTTTTCGGGACTACCGTCCCCGTTTTCGTGTTCGGCGGCTTGCTTATTTTCCTGCTCTGCCTTTTTATCAAAAACGAGCCTATGGACGCCGAAAGCCGCAGCGACGTCAAGCTGAGCAAAAAAAGCTATATCATCATGTACGGTATACTGTTCGTGCTGTGCCTGCTGTCGGTTTTCAAAGTTTTGGACGTTATCGTGGTTTTCGCCTCGGTGTGCGTTGTTGCAATAATCATCGATCCCAACCTGTTCGTGGGCGTTGATTACGGCTTGCTTCTGACGTTCGGCTTCTTTTTTATTTTTGTTGGAAATATAAGCAGTATTCCCGCCGTCCGGGGCTTTACGCAGCACCTTGTAAGCGGCAGGGAAATGTCCGCGGCGGTTATCGTCAGCCAGTTTATAAGCAACGTCCCCACCGCTGTAATGCTTTCGGGCTTTACCGAAAATGCCGAGGCTTTGGTGCTGGGTACTAATATCGGCGGCTTGGGTACCGTAATTGCAAGTCTTGCCAGTGTTATTTCCTTCAGGGTATATATGGAAACGGAAGACGCAAAGCCTTTGCGGTATCTTGTGGCGTTTTCTCTGATTAATTTCGGACTTCTTGCCGTTATTTACGCATTTTCAGAAAAAATATTGCCAATGCTCCGTTTCGCTTGATTTTTTCTTTAGTATAGTGTATAATCAAATTAACAAGTTTGTTTCGTATGTTTCGTAAAAATAAAGCTGCACGGCAATTCAGCCAATGAGGATATTATTATGAAAAGAATTAAAAATAAATATTTTTTCAGACGTACTGTTTCCCTTGCGGCTGCTGCGGCTATTGTTTTCTGCGCGGCAAATTCGGGAACAGGGGTCTCCGCAACGTTCAGCTCTTCATATCTTGACACGGGGAGCGTTACGGTCAATATCGACACCTCTGCGGGACGGAAAGCCATAAGTCCCTACATATACGGCATAAACGCCGAGTCCGACCTGTCGGGAGTGTCCGTAAACGCGGTCATTCAGACAGACCCGGACGTATCCTCCTACAACTGGGAGAATAACCTTTCAAACGACGGCTTTGGCAATACCAACCGTCTTGTAAGCTCATATTCTGCAAACAGGCAGTCCGAGGCAGGACTGTACACTGACCATCTTGTCAAAAGAGCGGGCAGGTACGGCATACCCTCGCGGTACGTAACTCTGCAAATGATGGGTAAGGTGGCGGGAAATACAAGTCCCGACAAGCTTTGGATAGACGCTCTTTTTGAAAAGAACGACGCATACCTTTCAAGACCAAACACCGACGACGACGTTGTTTATATGGACGAATACGTGAGCTTCCTGGTGAACAAGTATGACTATGCCATGAACGGCGGCATAAACGGCTACTTTCTCGGCTGCGAGCCGGAGAACTGGTCGGTGCGGTACCCCGAGGCCGTACCCGAACCCGTCACAGCAGACGAGCTTATAAAACGCTCCTCAGAGCTTGCTTATTCTGTAAAAAAGATAGACCCAACCGCTTTGGTGTACGGTCCGTCGGTAAGCGGTATCGAGGCGTTCATAAATATAAACAATCCCGAGGACTGGGAGCAGCACGGCATTGAGTACAGCTGGTTCATAGACTACTATCTTGAGGGCATGAGACTGGCTTCGGAGGAAAAAGGAACGCGGCTTTTGGACGTTCTGGACATACACTACCACACCGAGGCTACTAACGGACTTTTGGAGCCTATCATTGACAGCGACGACGTTTTCTCAAACAACACAAGGCTTCAGGCGCCGAGGATACTTTGGGACAGCTCCTACACCGAGAACAGCACCTCCGCTATCCTGCACAATCAGCACATTCCCCTTATACCTACCCTTGCAGCTTCCATTGATATGTACTATCCGGGAACAAAGCTTTCCTTTTCGGAGTACAATTTCGGCGGCGGGAACGATATAAGCGGCGGCATAGCGGTGGCGGACACTTTGGGCATTTTTGCGGAGTACGGCGTGCATATGGCGTGCGTAAAGCCAAATACGGAGGATATTTCCTACATAAAATCCGCTTTGAACATATACACAAACTATGACGGAGAGGGTTCTGGCTTCGGCGATACTCTTGTTTTATCCTCAAACGAAAAGGACATTATGAGCTCTGTGTACGCTTCGGTTGAAAGCGGCGATGAATCCGAGCTTAGGGTTGTTCTTATAAATAAAAATTCAAAAAATACAAAGTCCGCCGAGATAAACATCAATTCGGTTTACGACTTTGAAAGCGCGGACGTGTACAGCTTTGATTCGGAAAGTTCCGAAATAGTCAAAGCCGAGGAAAGCATTGATATCAGCGAAAACAGCTTCTCATTTGAAATGGAGCCGCTGACGGTGTATATGCTTGTTTTCAATGCGGACGGCGATATCCTTACCGTTGATCCCGAAGATATACCGGATACGGAGACTTCCGAAAATATACAGACGGGGATAAGCGAAGATGTGTCTGTGGGCACAGTTTCGGAAACAACGACGGTCACGACGACGACCTTTGTCCCCGAGCACGTTGAGGCTACCACATACTCTGCCGCAAGCGTGAATGAGAGTACGCCCTCCGAAACGGAAGAAAGCACCTCGACTGCCGTACCCGATGATGAAGCGGATACTGACGGTACCGAGGCAACGGTTACGGCGGCGGACGGTACGGATACCGAAAGAACCGTTCCCAAGGCGGTAAAGGTCATAGTTTCCATACTTGTTGGAGCTGTGGTTCTGGCAATGGGGTACATCGTAGCCAACGACTATATTATGAGCAAACGTAAGTAAAGCGGATTTGTACACTTCATGAAAAATATTTTTCCTGTTCGGGAAGGTTTTAGTATAATATACAATAAAATAAAAAAAAGTTGTTCATATTACCAAAAAACGCTGTAATCTGTTTACAAAATCCAAAAAAAATATTAAAATATAATTGACTATAATTTTTGCTCAATACTTATATTTTATATATTTGTATAATTTTTTGTTTAATTTTCTGTTTGGAAGTGATTTCGTGAGGGTAAAGCTCAAGCTCGCGCTTGTTATACTGGCGGCTGTGATCGTGCCTATTGTTACGGTCAATATATTTTCATCGGTGCATATTAAAAATATATCCGTTGAACTTAATATGCAGAATACTGATAATATCATCAGCAGTCAGGCGGAAAGCATCAATTATTATTTCGAGGATATTTCCTCCGCAGCCAAGGAGTTCGTTTCCCTTGAAGATGTGCGGACTTATGTTATGGAAAGCAACGAAGAAGGCTTTGTCATTTCGAAGGACATTGCGGAGTATTCGTCTGTTTTCGCAACACTCAGGGGAATGACAGACCTTGACTCGTCGCTTTCAAAGATAATGATAATCAACAATTCGGGAATGATAGTTGCTTCTTCAGACGAAAACGATGTGGGAAAACGCATGACGAAGCATAGCGGTCTTTTTGAGTCCGCGACAAACGGCAACGGCATTTCGTCTTTTTCAATGAGCGGCGAAAAGGATAATAATATCCCCTCGTTCTCCTATGCGAAAGCCATTTATTCTCATAATAACGAGCTTTTGGGAATTGTTTACGAGATGTATAATACCGCTCATTTGCAGCGGATAATAAATAACGCGCAGATTGACAAGTACACCACGGTTGCTGTTATGGACAGCACAGGCGGTATTTTGGAGTATCCGTACAAAACTGTTAAAAATTACACCGAGCACGACAGCTACGGCAAGGCAGCGGAGTACATCAGAGGCTTGTTGGACACTGCGGACGAAAGGGAACAGGAGGAAACCAGCTTTTCCTACGGCAAAAAAGCCCAAAGGCGTACCGTTTTCAACAAAAGGATATCCTCCTGCGGCTGGACTGTTCTTGCTATCTCAAATGTCCAAAGTCTGGAAAATTCCTTTAACAGCAGAAAAAGCGCAATAATGAACCTTGCTATAATCCTTATAGTGCTTGCATCTGTAGGTACGTTCGTGTTTATACACTACTTCTCAAAGCCTATGGACGAGATAATCAGGATATTGCAGAAAAAACAAAGAGGCGATACGGCGGTACAGTTCAATATTAGCTCCAGCGATGAGTTCAAGCAGATAGGCAGAGCATTTAACACAGCGTTCGATGAGATATTTGAGAGCGAGCAGCGGTACAACACTATCGTTGAAATTACCAATAATATCGTTTTTGAGGTAAACTTTAAAAAGAACACCGTTACCGTTTCAAAAAGCTTTAACAAGAAGTTCAGCTACCGCCCAAAGGACGACAGCGTAAAGGAAAGCTTTTTGTATAATCTTTACGTCCACAAGGACGACAAGGACAGATACCTTGCGGATATTGACAGGATATTTGGTTCTGCAAACTTTATACAGGGCGAGTACCGTGTAAAGAGCATTTACGGCGATTTCATATGGATAATGATAAAGGCGACGAAATTCTTTAACCGTGAGGAAATTCCCACCAAAATAGTGGGCGTTATCATGGATATCGACAAGGAAAAGAAAAGCGAGATGCACCTCATTCAGAAAGCAAGCTATGACGCTCTTACACGGCTTTACAACCGTGAGACGTTCCTCAAGAGCCTTGCGGAGGAAATTGAGATGTCCTCGATCAAAAAGACTTTGGACGCTATGATGTTCATTGACCTTGACGACTTCAAATTCTTTAACGACGAGTACGGTCATGCCTGCGGTGACGAGGTACTGAAATTTACGGCGGATACCCTTAAAGAGCTTTGCTTTGAGCGGGGCTTTGCGGGACGCTTCGGCGGCGACGAATTTGTGGTATGTCTCACAAATCTTACCCTTTACGGCGACTCGGGCAAGGTTGCTCAGGAGCTTATCGACACCCTCGGCAAGGGCTTTATTTCCGAATCCACGGGTATCAAGCTGACTATCCACTGCTCTGTCGGTATCGCGTTTCTCCGTGAAAGCGGAAAGACTACGGAAGAGGTCATTGCGGCGGCGGACGAAGCTATGTACAACATCAAGAAGCACGGTAAGTCCGCATACGCTTACGCTAAATCGGCGCAAAGCTCTACAGACGCAGTTTTAGATGAAGTCGACGAAATTGATATGCTGAGATAATAATTTGTAATATATTATATAAAATATACATAATGTAATCATAATGATTTTTTGACAACTTATTTAAAATTATACAGTATGTAATAATGAAAGGAAATAACACTATGAGTGAATGCACACACGATTGTTCATCATGCGGAGCTGACTGCGGCGAAAGAACAGAGCAGCAAAGCTTTATCGAGCCTCTCAATGAAAAAAGCAGCGTTAAAAAGGTGATCGGTATCGTCAGCGGAAAGGGCGGCGTGGGCAAGTCCCTTGTAACGGGAATGCTTGCCACACTCTTTTCGAGAAAGGGCTTCAAGACCGCTGTTATGGACGCTGACATAACAGGTCCCTCTATACCGAAAATGTTCGGAGTAGGCGGCAGAGCGGCGGGAAATCAGGACGGTATCATTCCAGCAAAGTCGAGGAACGGTATAAATATTATGTCTGTAAACCTCCTGTTGGAGAATCCCGGAGACCCTGTTATCTGGCGCGGACCTATCATTGCAGGCGTTGTAAAGCAGTTCTGGACGGACGTAAACTGGGGCGACGTGGACTATATGTTTGTGGATATGCCTCCCGGAACAGGTGACGTGCCTCTTACGGTTTTCCAGTCAATTCCTTTGGACGGAATTGTTATTGTTTCCTCTCCGCAGGATCTGGTTGCAATGATAGTAAACAAAGCCGTATCTATGGCGAATATGATGAATATTCCGATACTGGGCGTTGTTGAGAATATGAGCTATGTTATATGTCCCGACTGCCAAAAGAAGATATATCTTTACGGCGAGAGCCACATTGACGCTGTTTGCAGTGAGAACGGCATACCGCTTTTGGGACAGATACCAATTTCTCCGGATATCACTCACAACTGCGACATGGGGCTTATTGAGGACTTTACAGGTGATTTCCTTGACTATGCAGTGCAGGTCATTGAACAGCTTTAAGTAATATTTTGAGCAGCTTTGGAATACTCCGAGGCTGTTCTTTTGTACACTTTCTGATTAAAAATCAGTACGACTTTTTCAATTCTTGTGCATATCATCAAAAAAATTGATGTAAATTTCTGTACATATTTCTATTAATAATATTTGACTATTTTAAGAATATATGATATAATATTTTTAT
>CAMWVF010000024.1 GCA_947177545.1 uncultured Clostridia bacterium
CTTGAACAGATATGACTTATATATCCTCTCACAGCCTCCGAGGGGACGCTGCCGCCAAGCCCGTTTGAAGCAATAAGCTCAATAATATAATAGAACCTTCCGCTTTCGCCGTCCTCTGTTTTAATAACATTGAAAGTGCAGACCTCTCCGCCTATCTCGCTTGTGACCAAACCCGTGACGGCTCTGCCGCCGCCAAAGACAGCCTTCGCGCTTTCGCCGAGGTCGGGATATAAACCACCTATATTATTTTTCCACAGTATCTTCAGTTCCTCATCGGCAATAATAACAGGTATTCCCGACTCCGAATATTCTTTTTTGAGCTTATAGGCATGATTCATTTTCCCGCTCCCTTTCGGGCAAAAAAGTTTCTCTTAACAGTATACCCCATTATTTTTTATTTTTCTACTGTTTTTATAAAATATCATCTTATTTTTATTATTTCAACACATTGCCGCGTACTATAAATACTCGATAATATATGTCAGTATCCTGTACTCCTCATAATAATCCGTCCATCGAAGATTTATGCTTACCCCGTAATCAGACCTCGCCTGCTGTTTTATCTGCTCAAAAGCGGCAGGGTCGTCACCAAGCTTGGACATTACCGATATATACATATCGTTTGAAGCAAACTTCACCATTGCGCTCTGCTCGTGATTTCTCACCGCGTTCAGCACTGCGTTCTGTGAAGCCGTAAGAAACTCCTTCTCGCTGTTTATATCAGTTCCCTCACGGACAAAATAATTTTCATTCCTGCCGCTTGCTTTCGGCGGCTCCGCGGGATATGTCCATATCGTATGGTTGTTTTCAATTACCGAGTCCGTCACCATAAAATACTGATAAAGAATAACGTCGGGATATTCCGCGTGAAGAGCGTCGTCGGGGTTATCCCACGTAACGTCAACATGATACCAATTGCCCCCAAGCTTGACGGCGTTCCACATATGCGGAACTTTCGTCAGCCCTGTAACTATCGTGTTCTCAATTCCCGCCAAATTGCAAAGATAAGAGAACGCCTTTGCATACCCCTCGCACAACGCCTTTTTCTGCACCAGCGCGCCGTATATCGTATCGCTGTAGGGGCTTTCCGTGTCGTTTTGGCAGTTAAGCACCAGATAATCGTGAAAATATTTCAGCTTGTCGTAATCGTCCATATCGGGAGTTATCTGCTCCATTATCTCCCTTGCCGCTCTCTCTGAGGCTATGTTCATACTGCTTATCTCGTCAGCCGTAAAGCGGTATTCATATACTATCTCAAACTCCTGCGTTACCTCGTTTACATCAATATCGCGGTCGGAAACATGAAAATAAGAAAGCTGCTCAAACCTGATAATATCCAAAACCCTCTGAAGCACGGTGGAATCCACCTTCAGCGGAACTCTTGTCCTGAGATTTCCAAGGTCGTTCAGAACGCTGTCGTAGACCTCTTTCTCTGTTCCGTTGAGCGCAGTCGAGCTGTAATAATCCGTGACCATTCCCTCGGGAATATAAAATTCGGCATTGCCCGCGGTGGAATAGATCTCCTGCTCTCCCACAACAGCGGAAGTGCCGTTTGAATAAACATGAATGCCGTCCTCGAAGCCGTTTCTGCGGCAGCCGCTCATTGTCGCCAAAGCCGCCGCGGAAACCACCGCAAGTATGCGTCTCCCCGCTGTACAGCCCAAAAACCTGTTCATCAAATTCTCACCACCTTATTCCGATATCAGATACGTTTGATATTTCAATCTTTTTGTAATTTGATATCGGACTCAATGCCGAAATAAAAGCTCTGAAATTAATTCGTATAATCCAGATAAAGCGTTATTATACGGGTACCCTCGTCATATGCGTAAGAAATATTATCTGTCCTGAACTTGTTGTCCGACATGGTAAGCGCGTCGTTCATAATATTTATAGCCTGCTTTTCGGAAAGCCCGAAAAGCTTGTCCATAGCTTCGTCATAGACTTCCGCGTCAGCGCATCTTACCTGCGCGGTAACCTTTCTCTCTTCCGCAGACTGCACCACCTGCTCTGTAAGTATCTCCCTTATCTCGTCCCAGTCGCCGCCCACAAGACCGTTCCTTACATAGTAGTTGCACCTTTCGGAATCTGCTCTCGGGTACTCATAAGTCTGGTCGTAGACGTTACGCTTTGAATATATAGTATCATCATCAAGACAGAAATAATCATACCGCACATATCTTCCGTAAGCCGTTGACTCTGCATTGTCATAGGTCGGGTCGATATGATACCATTCTCCGCCTATCTTCACCATATTCCACATATGTGCAATGCCGTCCGCGTCTCCCGTCACCGTAAGGGTCTCAATGCCGACCTTTCCGCATAGATACGAAAACGCCTTTGCCATGCCCTGACACAAGGCTCTCTTGTTCACAAACGCTCCGTAAATATTGTTGCAGTTGTCCGCCTTGTCATCGTAAACCACGTTTTCGCATATATAGTCGTGAAAATATTTTACAATGTCATACTGGGACATATCGGGCGTAACACCCTCCAGAACTCTGTTTACCTCTTCCTCAATGGCGTTCTCCATTCTGGTTATCTCAGCGTCGCTGTGCTTGTATATCAGAACCGCCGAAGCCACCGTCTTTGTGGAGGACTGAATTGCGTACTGAATTTTAGGGTCAATAAAAAACATATTTATCTCGTCGTTGTATATCTGCTGATACACCGCAAGGTAATCATCCGCGGTAATTCCCATAACATCGGAAAATGTGATGTCCGTCCTGCGCCTGTCAACAGCGGTAACAATAGCGTCGTAAATATATATGTACTTTTCGTTGTCAAGCATTTTATAGCTGTAGGGACGGATTATCTCCTCCCTTGCCGTATATGGAGCAAATGGATCCGCGACATCGGGCAGAGTTGTCACAACCTGAACAGTACCCTCCGTAACGGAAGCCGTACCGCTGTCATATGCTGTGGAATAGCTTTGAGGCGGTTCGGTCAGCGATGACGTATCCGTCGTTATAGCAGACGGGGTCGTGGATGTAAACTCCGAAAGAGGTATCCTTGGTACGCCCGGTATCGTGGAAACCGCGGTTGTGCCGTCTATGGGGTCGGTAGGCGGATTTGTTGTTGTGGCAAGCTCGGGTGTAGTCGAAGAAGCCGCCGTCCGCGAGGTGGTCTCCCTTGTGGGGATAGTTATCTCCTCGGTAGTGGTGGTCTCCGTGGTCACAATGCTTACCGTAGGCAAAGCAGAGGTAGTCACAGGCGAAGGAAGGGTGTCGTCCCATTCCGCGGTGTGAGTGTCGCATGATGAAAGCATCAATGCGGACAGCGCCGCCGCCCCAAATCTCAAAAAGCCTTTTTTGAACCTGCTCATAAAACAGCATTTGCTCCTTTTTTAGAAATTAAATAACGAAAAATCTATTGCTTCTTGACCTCTTGCTTCTCACAGGTCGCGGCTCAGCCTTGCTTGTCTGCCTCATAAATAAGTGAAAGATGTATAATATGAAGCGTATCGTTATTGTGTCTGTAGGCGGAGCTTATTTTTGTTCCGTATTCGCCGTTTATATCCTCGATAATGACTTTCATCTCGCCGTTGTCGATAAGCCTTGCAAGGGCGGCAAAGTATTCGTTTTCGTCCGAGAGCTTGAATTCCGCCTCGCGCTTTCCCGCAATGCCCGCAGCCTTGACCTGATCCCGCATAGCATCGACTGCCTCCGCCGCCGTGCTGTAAACAAGACCCTTTTTCACGAAATAATTTCCCGCTTTCGCAGTGCAGGGCGGGACATTCCCGTAAAGCTCTTCATCGGTAAAATGGGTAATACCCTCTATCTCGGCGTCCGTCACCAGCATATAATCATGCCGCACGAAATCCTTCTGACCGCGCTTTAAAATAGGGTCGTCCCATGTGCAGTCAACATTATACCATTCTCCGTCAAGGACGACCTTGTTCCATGCGTGAGTGGCGCCGTCAGCGTCATGCCCCGTTACCATGTAGTTGGGGATACCGGCTTCACTGCATAAAAACGCCATAGCCGCAGCGTAACCCTCACACTGACCAACGCCCTCCACAAGCACTCCGTAAGCGGAGCTGCTGTTGACGTCGTTCTGTGAAAACTCGCAGCCGGTAACTATCCTGTCATGGAAGTAAACAAGCTTGTGAAAAACGCCTGCGTCCTCCGGAAGACCGTTTATTATCTCCGAAGCCGCAAGATCAAGCTCCGCCCGCATAACGCTTGCCGCGTCCTTGGTGAAAAGGTAGCTGAGCGTATACACGCTTATCTCCTTTTCGGGAGCGTAAAAAACGTTGCTGAACCAGAAAAGCTGTCTCTCCTGCGCATAAACAAGGCGGTATATCTTACGCACCGTGTCCCTCGGGATCGGAGTGTCAAAGCTTACGGACTCATCAAAATTTTCCACAGCGTCACGTATCTTGTCATAAAGCTCTTTTTCCTCGCCGCTCAGATTTTCATAAACGGGGGAAACAAACTCTCCATACGTGAACTCGGGAGGTATAACCACACTTTCCGTTGTACCGGTCACAGGCTCTTCCGAAATCTTGCTGCAACCGCCCAGCGATACCGAAACGGCTGCGCATAAGACTACGGAAATTATCCTGCCGTACAGATCAAATTTACCTATCTTCCTCATACATTAAATCAATTGTACAGAACGTCAAACTCAATAACCAGCATTTCCTCGCTGCACGCAGCATTGTTAATGCCTCTTACACCCGAAAATTCCTTTGCGTAATTCTGATACTCGGTACCCTTTGCATAGATCTTATCGTAAACATCCTTTGAGCCTACCATAATGTGAGCCGAACGCGACTTGTTTTCCGCAGCCTTTTTGATCTCCGCCCTAATAGCAGCGTCAGCCGAATCAAAATCGTTGTAAACGTATCCGTTCTTTATAAAATAGTTCTGCGATGTCTCGGTGCAGGCTGGAGGCGTAAAGTATGTAATGTACTTTCCGCTTGAAAGCTTCTGCTGATTAATGTGCATATGAGTAATCTCGTGTATCCACTTGTCGGGAACAAGGAAGTAATTGTAGCGTATATTCTTGTAATTTGCATTTTCAAGAAGAGGGTCGTCCCATGTGCAGTCAAGGTTGTACCACTTACCGTCAACGTCCACAACGTTCCATGCGTGAGAAGCGCCCGCCGAAGTCTCGCCCGTAACTACCATGCTTACAATGCCTGCCTTGTCGCAAAGGTACTGCATAGCCTTGGCATAGCCGTTGCACTGAATATTGCCCTGGGGTTCTCCGCTGCCGAAAGCGTTGTAAATGCTTGCGTTGTAGCTCTGGTCGCCCTCTGAAAATTCAAAGGAAGAATTAAGAACAAGATAATCGTGGAAAACCTTAAGCTTTTCATATGTGGAGGACTTTCCTGCCGCCTCGCTGACAAGCTTGTCTGCAACAGCGTCAATGGACGCCTGCATCTCGTTTATAGCCTCGGGGCTTTTTGTCGTATAGAAAAGCTTGCCGACCTTTACCTTTGAATTCATATAGAAAAGTCTCGGTTCCTGATTATATACCATGCCGTATATCTTTGTCCATTCCTCAATAGAGTAAGCGTCCTCGTCGCATATCTTGTAGCGGAGATTTTCAATTCCGCTTACAATATCGTCGTAAAGCTTCTTTTCATCAGCTGTAAGGGTCGAGTATCCGTACCTCTCCGTATCCGTTCTTGTAATAGACAGATTGGGAGTAGTGCTTTCGCTTGTCATAGCCGCAAGTATCTCCTCCTCGCTGAGAGTCTGCGTATTTTCCGCCGTTGTCTCGGCAGGTACTGTCAAAGCATTTCCGTCAACGCCTGTAACAGCGTTTCCGTCGATGTCGGTCATTATTTCACCCGCCGACTGTTCAGATCCGCCGCCAGAAACAGTCGTACCCTCCTCGCCGTCGCCGCCTATGACCTTTATTGACTCAGAAGCATCGGAACCGTCCGCACCCTCAGTGTCAGTATTGTTTGAACAGCCAGCCGCCATCATTGACAAAGCCATAATAAAGGCAAGCACGCTTAAAAACTTCTTTTTCATCTTAAAACAATTCCTTCCGTAATAGAATAAATTACCATTTTTTGCTTAAAATAAGCACAGCAGGGATAAATCAAAGCTGTGACCTACCCCTGCGCAAATATTATTGATTAATTATATACAATATCATACTGAACAACAAGCGAGCCCTCCGTGAACGCGCGCTGTCTCATGATCTTTGAAACGCTGCTGCTCTTGCCCTTTGCATACTTCTGGAATTCAAGAGCGATATCAGTAGTGAAAAGCTGCTCCCACAGGTCGTGATCAGTAACTTTGATCTCAACAACATTTTTCTTCTGCTTTACAGCCGAATCTATCTCGTCAAGGATAGCCTGCTTAGCCGTATTGAAATCGCTGTACTCCTTATTATAAGCCTTGAAGTAGTAGCATGAAGTTTTTGTGCAAGCGGGAGGATCGAATATCTTGACCACAGTTCCGTTGTTTCTTGTCATTGTAGCTTTGTTAAGGTGAGTGTTTTCTATCATACTGTCGTTGGAAAGGAAGAACGTGTATCTGATATAGTTCTTGTTTCCGTAGCTTACGATAGGGTCGCCCCATGTTGTGTCAACAATATAGTAGCCGTTGTCGCAGTAAACAATATTCCATGCGTGAGAGGGTCTTTCCTCTGAAACGCCGTTTATTCCGGGTACTGTCATACACTCTATACCCGCATAGTCGCAGAGATAGAGGAACGACTTAGCATAGCCCTGGCACTGGATAACGCCGTATCCGCCGATGCCGTTTACAATAGTACTGCCGTCGCCGCCTGCGGTAGTGTCGCAGACATTGTTCAATACTATCCAGTCGTAAATTACCTTCAGCTTGCTTATAGTGCTGGAGTAGCCGTTTACCGACTTCATGACCTCTTTTCTGTTCTTATCTATAGCAGCCTGATACTGTTCAGCTTCGCTCTTTGTGTGAGAATAGTCGATCAAAAGCATTCCGCCCAGAGCCGTGGGGATAGTTCTTGAAAGCCAGAAAAGCTGTGGCTCGTTGTCATATACCATACTGTAAACTCTGTATATCTGATCGCTGTCAAGACCCTGGGGCATATCCACCATGTCCTTGAAGTCGTAAGCCGCCTCAACAATAGTCTGATAAAGCTGCTGTTCCTTTTTGGAAAGCTGCTGATAAGGATATCTGTCCTTAAAGTTCTTGGGGTGCTTGCCGTCTACGGAAGATGAACCTGTGGGCTGCTTTTGGGTAGTCTCCGCGGAAGTGTCATCCTCAATGATAAGACCGTCATCCTCGGTAGCCTTGGTTGTAGTCACCTTCTTTGTGGTGGTAGCAGCCGCAGGCTCTTCGTCGGTAACATAATCGGAGTGGATAAATGTGCCGTCGGCAAGCTTGTAGTAGCCTGTGTCTGTAGCGGCAACTACCTCTATCCTTGTTCCCGCAGAATATTTCTTAACGGAATCGGAGCCGACTATAGCCCTCGTTCTGGAATAGCATGACGTCTTTATGTACAGCGTCTCGCTTATCTCAGTCTCGTTCCAGTCCTTAGCCGCAGCCGCTGAAGCGGTCGCAGCGGTAGCCGTAGTAGTCGCGGAAGTGGTCTCGGAGGCTGTTGTGGTCTCCGTCTCGCTTTCCGTAGTCTCCTCGGTGGTAGTCTCCTCCGTTGTAGTCTCTTCGGATGTTGTAGTAGTCTCCTCCGTAGTCATCTGTGTAAGAGACACGGTAGGCTCCGTAATGTCGGGAAGCCCGTCGGTATTTTCCTCAGTTTTCTTACAGCCTGCCATAATGGACGCTGCCATAAGAAAAGCAAGGACAAAGCTTAATTTCTTCTTCATTTTGATTGCTCTCCTTTTTCATTGTTTTTTTCACCGTTTGTACTAATTGAAGTTGCTTTGATTTTTGATATACATTTATCCTCCGTGACAAGCACGGTAAAAGCCCAGTTCCCGTATTCCACCGAGGGACTTTCGTTTTCCTCGGGGATACGTCCGAGAAGCTCAACAATAAAGCCGCTCATCGTATCGAAATCGTCAAGGTCGTCAAAGGGTCTGTCCACGCCGTCCTCGCCGCTGTCCTCCGTCTTTTCGGGAAGCGGTATCCCCAGCGTCTCAAAGACCTCCTCCGGGTCTGCCGTACCCGCAACGGTGTAGGTGTCCTCCGATATTTTGACGATCGCTTCTTCCTCATCGTCGTATTCGTCCTGAATGTTGCCCACAATGGTCTCAACAATATCCTCCATTGTGACTATCCCCGCCGTTCCGCCGTACTCGTCAATGACCGCGGCTATCTGCATTTTTCCCTCTGTAAGACGCTTGAAAGCCTCTCCGCAGGGCACGGACTCGGGGAGATATATTATGTCCCGCACAAAGCTTGAAGCTTCCGCGCTCTCCGCCGCCTCGGAGCCTACAAAGCAAAGCAGGTCTTTGACGCAGATTATTCCCACAATGTGGTCTATGCTGTCCTCGTAAACGGGGATCCTCGAAAATCCGCTTTCGATAGCCGCATTGACTATCTCGGAAATTTTCGCGCTTGTCTTTACCGCCGTAACGTCCGTCCTGTGAGTCATTATCTCTGAAACGAGCCTGTCGTCGAAATCGAAAACATTGTTTATCATTTCCCTCTGGGACTGCTCCACAACGCCCGTTTCGCTGCCCGCATCAACCATCATGAGAATTTCCTCCTCGGTGACAACGTCCTTTTCGTCGCCGCCTCCGGGGACGAAAATTTTCGCCAGCAGACGTATGAGCAGGGAAGAAAGCACAGTAAGCGGCGTGAGGATTATTACTAAGTATTTCACAAACGGAGCGCAGAAGTACGCAAGCCGTCTGCTTCCTCCCGACGCTATTTTTTTCGGCAGACCGTCGCAAAGCACCGTCAGCACAAGCACCGTGCATAAAAGCACGATTATTACAGCAAGAACGCCCGCCAAGCCGTCCCCCACATTTGGCAGACCGCCGAGAGCCTTTCTTAACGGCTCAATAAACGAAAACGCCGCCCCGTATGATATCACCGCCGCCGTCAGCATTCTCGTCACAGAAAAAGTCGTTACAAGCCGCGAGGGCTTTTCAAGAAGCTTAAGTAAAATTGTCCCCCGTCTTGTCTTTTCGCTGTTTTTCAGCTTTTTGTCGCCGATCTCGGTCACAGCCGTTTCGCAGACTGTAAAAAACGCCTTGATCAAAGCTGCCGCCAAAACGATAATTAAACCGTTCTGCCCGTCAGTATCCATAATCGGTTTCCTTTCAATTGATTTTTAATACACAGCAATATCTGTTTCAGTATCATCATTCAAGCATGATATTTCCGTATACGCCAAAGTATGCAGTAAAAATATACTGTAAAACATTAAACTGACACATTAAAAATTATACAACATTTTATCATAAAAGTCAAGGCGGAGCTTTACGCCAAATATTATGAAATTTGCCGTTTAAAAATCCGATTTTTTGGCGTATTTGCGTGATTTGTGGGTTTCTGCCCTTTTCGCTGTAACCGTTTTGTTTCCAATTTGTAATCATATTGTAACCTTTTCCGCTCGCCAAAAATATTATTTTTGAAAATTCATTCCTTTTTATGTAAATTTAATTGTTATTTTGCACAAGTCTTTTCGCGTTTTATAATGTAGTTTGTTGAATTTGTCCTTTATCCATTGC
>CAMWVF010000025.1 GCA_947177545.1 uncultured Clostridia bacterium
GAACAAGGTGATAAAAAGTGAGCGAAGAAAACAGCTGTAAAAATATAATACTCAATGCTCTGCTAAGGAGAAATCCAATACTTGTAAGCGGACTTGTTATAGCTCCCGCCGTTGTTATAGCGGACAGCTTTTTTGACGCTGTGACCCTTGTGGCGGCATTTTCGGTAATAACGTTTTTCACATTGCTTGTGTCCTCATTCGTGCCGAAAAATATCGTGTATTCTATAAGAATAATCCTATATACGGTCATAGGCGCGCTGGTTTACGTCCCGTCGGCAATACTTTTAAAGTATCTAATGCCGGAGGGGATAGAGGCTATGGGAGTATTTTTCCCGCTTCTGATAACCAACGGACTTATAATTTCCCGTTCCGAATCAATATTTTTTCTTGAGTCCAAAGGGCATATGCTCCTTGATATAATTTTCTGCATTATAGGGTACGATTTAGCTGTGCTGATTTTCGGCACATTACGTGAAATTCTCGGCACTGGAATGATAGGCGGCAAGATTATAGGCATGCCTATTGTCCTTTCGGCTTTTCAGTATCCATTCGGCGGCTTTATCCTCTTGGGTATACTCGCCGCGCTGCTAAGGGTCATAATGGTAACAGTCAAGCGTATAAATCAAAAATAGGAGTATTTTTATGGATATGATAAAAAATATACTATTGACGGCTTTTACCGCAATACTTGTTGAAAATACTATATTTTACCGTGCGATGGGGACAAGCACCCTGATAATTGTTGCCAAAAAACGGAAAAATCTTCTAGGCTTCTGCGGCGGAGTGACCTATATTACCGCGGTAATAAGCGTTCTTACGTACTTTTCTGACAAAATTTTCAACCCGAATGGTGTAAACTCTTTGTATATGCCTATTGTCTATACAGTTATTCTCGGGTTTGTTTATATTCTTACGCTGCTTTGTATGTGGCGTTTTTTTCCGAAGCTGTTCGGCAGAATGAGAAAATATATACACGTGTCGGTATATAACTGCGCGGTACTGGGGTCAATGTTCCTTATATCAAAATACTGCGATACTTTGGGGGATTACTTCCTACACGGTTTGGGAATAGGTCTTGGCTACGTTCTTGCATTATATCTTACAGCGGTTGTGTACGACAGACTGTACTCTGAAAAATCACCGTTTACATTCAGGGGCTATCCGCTTTTGATGATATATATAGGCATACTCAGTATGGCTTTCTGGGGACTTTCAGGTCATGCGGCAAACTTTTGAATTTCACAAGTTGGAAGGGAATGGTAAAAATATGTCAAAACGCGCCGGAAGAAAAATTTACAGGACTAATCGCGGCAACAGAAAAAAAATGGTGCGGAGTGTATTCAAATTTTTATTTATTGCAATTATTCTTGCTGCTCTGATATTTGTTGGGTACAGCGTTGCAAAAACTGTGGTCAATTATCTTAAAAACAATGATGTAAGCACAGGTGAAAACGACAAACCATGGACGCCGCCTGTTTTAGTGGACGATACCGGCGATGACGTCCAGGGGGACATTTCTGCGGATAATGCAGGTGACAATGGGACTTCCGACAATAATGAGTCCGATAAGGGAGAAGAGAAAAGCTTTGAAGTGAGATTTTCTGCCTATAAGCTTCCCGTGACGGCTCTTGCCTCTACCGACGCTTTGACGGCATCGCTTAATTCCGCAAAGGAGGGCGGCTATACCGCTGTAATTGCCGTCCTTAAGGATAAGGGAGGAAAAATTTACTACAAAACAGGCTCCGAAATGGCTAAAAGCGATGAAACTGCTGTGGTAGGGGAACTGTACGCGGGACAGATTTGCTCTATGATAAAGGCTGCGGGCTTTACACCTATCGCGCAGGTAAATCTTCTGGAGGACAATAACCGTTACGGCGAAAAGCGTGACGGCTCCTACCATATCGCGGGAGAATCAACCTGGCTGGACGACTCCGTAGCCAACGGCGGAAAGCCTTGGCTCTCGCCATTTGATACCCTTACACAGAGCTATGCCGCATTCCTTTCCAACGAGGTGTCCTCCGCAGGCTTTGAGTACGTGATATTTGACGGCGTAACCTTCCCACCGTTCAGAAATTCCGATCTTAGCCTTATCGGCGGAGCGGTGCAGGGCGCTGACCGCTACAAAGGACTTGTAAATATTGCCAATATTTCGGCGAACGCAGCGGTGCAGAACAATTCCTTCGCAATAACCATGCTTTCGGCGGGAGACATTATTTCGGGGACTTCCGAGGCGTTCAAGCCGAACGAGCTTTCTTCCGAGATAATAGGAGTGTCTTATATGCTGAACGAGCTTGGCAATACCGCAGTGATAAACGGTGAGGAAATCGCTTTGGCAGACCTTCCCGCGTACGAAAAGGCGGAGACTGTTTTCGGTGAAATAAAGCGTCTCGCAGGAGAGGGCAAGACCATTATCCCAGCAATAAGACAGTCTGAGTTCTCACAGGCTGATTTCAGTGACACCATTTCGGCTGTCATGTCTCTTGGCTTCGATTCCTATATTATTTTATAAATATTACAATTTGGTTACAGCTTTAAATAATATATTACAAATCGGATACAGTTTGAAAGAAATATATTACAATTCGGCTGAAAATATTACAATTTGGGTTTTCCTATTAACAAAGGAAGATTTTTGTGGTATAATGCAGATATGATTTTCCTTAAAGAAAGCGAGGTAAACTTTAAATATGGCAAAAAATCCCGAAGAGAGAATTGAAAATTCTCCCGAAAAAACAAAGAAAAAGAAGAAAAAGAGAAAGGTCAATCCGATTAAAAGGACTCTTGCGGTCATTGGTACTACCATACTTTCCCTGTTTCTTATAGTAATTATTACCAGTTCCATAATTGCAGCTGCGCTTACGGTGTATGTGCTTCAGTTTGCAGACCAGGAAACGGTGGATATATCCCTGTCCGACCTTAACCTTGATTATACAACATTTATATACGGTTACGACGAAAACGACGCTCTTGTGGAGCTTGCAAGCATAAGCAGGAATGCGGACAGAATCCCAGTGTCAATAGACAGAGTTCCCCAGCACGTGCAGGACGCCTTTGTCTACACCGAGGACGAGCGTTTCTATGAACACGCGGGCGTTGACTGGAAACGTACATTTACAGCGTTCCTTAACGAAATTTTGGATTTCCTCGGCTCACGCCAGGGCGGTTCCACAATTACCCAGCAGCTTGTAAAAAACGTTACCAATGATAAGGACGTAAACTGGGACAGAAAAATGCGTGAGATATTCCGTGCCGCACAGCTTGAAAGATACTGTACAAAGCCCGCTATCCTTGAAGCGTACCTTAATTATATCGGCTTCGGCGGAAGCGCAGCGGGAATACAGGCGGCGTCGCTGAAATATTTCGGCAAGGACGTTTCCGAGCTTACCATAGCCGAGGGAGCGTGTCTTGCGGCGATACCCCAGTCCCCCGAGATACTTAACCCGTTCTATAAGGGTCACGCCGATGAAAAGGGCGAGTACGCAGGCGTTTTCAGAACAGGCAAGGAGCGTAATCTTGCCCGTCAGAAAACGGTTCTGTGGCAGATGTACAAAAACGCCTGCATATCCAAAAAGCAGTATGAAGATGCTCTTGCTGAGGAAATACATTTCGTAGACCCCAATGCCAAGAAAGACGACGAAAGCGGAAACGATATGCAGAACTGGTTCGTTGATATGGTAATTTTTGACGTTATTGCCGAATTTCAGGATATGTACGGCATAGACCAGAAGGAAGCCGAAGATATGCTATACAACGGCGGCTATGAGATATACACAACGGTGGATATCGAAATGCAGAAAGCAGTTGAGGAAAAGTATAGGGACTACACCACGTTCTCGGAGACCGTTCTCGCCGACCCTCCAAACTCGGCGTTTATCTGCATGGACTACAGCGGAAACATAAAGGCTGTTGTGGGCGATATAGGCGAAAAGGCAACCGTTATGGCGTGGAACAACGCAACACGAGCAAAGCGTTCTCCCGGGTCGTGCATAAAGCCCATAACCTCATACGGCTATGGCATGGAGTACGATTTTTACACATGGTCAACGGTTTTTACCAATAAGCCCCTCGACAATCCTGTTGTTGACGAAACGGGCGTTGCCAGAAAATGGCCGTACAACTACAATTCCAAATCATGGGATTACGGCGGATATTTTACGTTCCAAGCTTTGCAGCGTTCACTTAATACAATTCCCGCACAGCTTATTGAGAAAGAAACCCCTCAGGCTGTTTTTGAATTTTTGCAGAACCGTTTCCAGATAACCACTCTTACAGCGAACGACGCAAATATTGCGCCCCTTTCGGTAGGCGCTCTTACCGATGGACTTACTCTAAAGGAGCTTGTCGCGGCATATCAGCCCTTCGGAAACGGCGGAAAATACTATTCGCCGACTTCATTCACACAGGTAGTTGACTCAAACGGCAAGGTAGTTTTGCAGCATAAATATACCCCTATCCAGTCCATAAGCAAAGAGTCCGCATACGTTATGAACAAGCTTATGCAGACTGTAATCGAAGGTCCTAATGGAACGGGTCGCGCCGCAAAGCTTGTAAATACCCCGCTTGTCGGCAAAACGGGTACTTCACAGAACTGGTGGGATCTTTCCTTTGTGGGCTGTACCCCCGATTACGTCAGCGGAGTTTGGTATGGTTACAAGAATCCAAAGGAGATACCTACAGGTACTTACTACAGCTCGTCGCAGGTGTGGAAGAACGTTTTCGGCGACATCGCCGAAGCCGAGGAGGGCAAGGAATTCCCCGAATGTCAGGAGGTTCAGGAGCTTTATTACTGTACCAAAACAGGACTTCTTGCCAGCGGTACCTGTCCAACGGGAAGTATCGGTTACTATAAGAGTACTAATATTCCCGAAATGTGCAGCGGTCATCATGAAGAGCCTAAAAAGGCAGAGGACAGCAATACCGCTTCCGTTGACTGGACTTCAATTGCTGTACTCAATTGAACAAATATTGTAAAAGTCCCTAAAAAGGTCGGGTAGGGTCATAAATAACCTACCCGCCTCCTTGATAGGGGCTTAATATTATAAAATACTGATTTTGCGTGTAGGGCAGAACAACGCTGTACGCGCAGTGCCGGAGGAGAATAGTTTTTGTTAAGAATTGTATGCCCATGCCATATGGGACTTGAAAGCGTTTTAAAATTTGAGGTAACGAAAATCGGCGGCGAGGATATTTCCGTCACCGATGGCAGAGTTGCCTTTTCGGGGGACTTCCATACCCTCGTCAAAGCAAACTTATGGCTTGCAACAGCGGAAAGAGTACTCGTTCAGCTTGCGGAATTTGACGCATTTACCTTTGAGGAGCTTTTTCAGGGCGTGAAAAATATCCCGCTGGAGGATTACATAGGTGTAAACGATAAATTTCCCGTCAAAGGTTTTTCTCTTAATTCTGAGCTGCACAGCATACCCGATTGTCAGTCCATAATAAAAAAGGCAGCGGTGGAAAGACTTAAAAGCAAGTACGGCGTAAGTTGGTTCGAGGAAAGCGGCGTGACCATGCAGATACGCTTCGGTATAATGAAAAATCACGTAAGCGTCTACTTGGACAGTTCGGGTTCAGGACTTCATAAAAGGGGCTATAGAAGAAATTCTAACGCCGCTCCTATAAAGGAGACTCTGGCGGCGGGACTTGTTGACCTTGCCCACATTAGGGGGGACAGCATAGTATGCGACCCGTTCTGCGGCAGCGGGACAATTCTTATCGAGGCGGCGTACAAGGCTCTGAATATCGCTCCGGGACTTAAAAGGCGTTTTGCGGCTGACGAATGGGAATTTATTCCCCAAAACATCTGGGAAGAGGAACGTGCCGAGGCGCTTGCAGCGATACGTAAGGATACGGACTTTTTTGCCTATGGGTACGATATAGACCCCGAGTGCGTGGCTCTTACACAGGAAAACTGCCGCAAGGCGGGCGTGCAGAAGCGCGTCCAAATAAGACAGGGTGACGTCCGTGACTACGAAAATCAAGCAGGTAGCATAACCATATGCAACCCGCCATACGGCGAGCGTCTGCTGGAGCTTAAAGAGGCAGAAAAGCTTTACGGCATTATGGGACAGCGTTTTGCCGCTAACAGGGAAAGTCCCTGCTTCGTGATATCACCGCATGAGGAGTTTGAGAAAATTTTCGGCAAAAAGGCTGACAAGCGGCGCAAGCTTTATAACGGTATGCTGAAATGTCAGTTTTATATGTATTTTAAATAAATTTTGAAATAGGTATTGCAATCTAATAATATATGTGATATAATATAGGAGAAATAATTTTCAGGGGGAATTTTACATGAGATGTCCAAGATGCGGTTCAGAGTACGTTACGGTACAAGCCATAACGGAGACCACCACCAAAACCAAGCACAGAGGCTGTTTGGGCTGGGCAATGTGGATATTGCTGGCAATTTGTACCTGCGGACTGATACTTATTATCCCTGCGGTAACAAACAGCAAGACCAAGACAAAAACCAAGACTCATACCGAAGCGATATGCCAAAGCTGCGGCAACAGGTGGAGGGTTTAGGCAGGTAACGGTATAGAAGTATTGTTGTATATGGAAACATTTTACACTTGCTGGCGCATTATGCCTGAAAGGGTAAAGGCTCAGCCTTTTAGAATTTGATTTTTACAACACAGAATGTTAAATAAAAATTCATTGACTCCTACCCTGCGTAATGCTTTATAATAGGCTTAGCAGGGGAAGAAAGGAGCGGTAATATGTATACTGTAAAAGAGGTAAACAGGCGGACTGGAGTAAGTGTGCGCACGCTTCACCATTATGACAAAACAGGTCTGCTTAAGCCCTCTGGGCTGACGAGCTCAGGCTACAGGCTGTATGACGATATGGCTTTGCAGCGGCTGCACAGTATACTTATGTTCCGCGAGGTCGGATTTTCTTTAAATGAGATAAAGGAAATTCTTGACTCTCCCGATTTTGATTCCGACGAGGCTCTGGGTCAGCAGATAAAGTTGCTGGAGCTTCAAATGGACCGTATCGGAAGAATGATTTCCCTTGCGCGAGAAATGCGTGAAAAAGGAGGAAATGTTATGGATTTTGATATGTTTAAAGACGGTGGACTTGACAGCTTCAAGGAGGAGGTCAAGGCAAAATGGGGCGGCACGGTGGCATATGAGGAATATCAAGCCAAAACCGCAGGCAGAATGCCGTCCGAGCTTGAGGGTATTGCCAAGGAGCTTATGGAAATTTTTGCCGACATAGGCGCACTGAAGCATACCGCACCCGACAGCGCGGCGGTTCGGGAGAAAATAGTCGAACTGCAAAAATTTATCACCGACAATTACTATAATTGTACAGATGAGATATTGCGAGGTCTGGGGCAGATTTACGCCGCCGACGAGAGATTTAAGGCAAATATTGACAGTAAAGGCGGCGATGATACTGCTGAATTTGTGGCAAAGGCTATTTTGGTGTACTGCAATGGATAAAATTTACAAATCAAGGCAAATCACTTAATTTTATGATTTATCTATTGCAATCATGAAAAAAGTATGCTATAATTAACTTGTAAGCGGGAAGATACGTCTGACCGTAAACGGGCAAAAAATCAAATAAAATTATCTGTACTGACTTCCAAAGTTTTTTCTGCGGGGAAAGGCGATGTGATACGTTATAACTTTGTTTGTTATACCCGTTGGTCAGTATGTCCAACGGGTTTTTATATTTTTGAAAGGAGAACAACATGGAAACAAGAGTTGCTCTTATCGGAATAGTGGTGGAAAATCTTGATTCAGTGGAAAAGCTGAACGGTTTGCTCCACGATTACGGAAAGTACATAATCGGCAGAATGGGGATACCCTATGAAAAAAAGGGAGTTTCAATTATAAGCGTGGCGGTGGACGCTCCGCAGGATGCTATCAGTGCGCTGACGGGCAAGTTGGGTATGATAGACGGAGTTGCTGCAAAGACAATTTATTCCAAATTAGGTGATGCCAAATGAGTCGAATTTTTGATCTTATTGACAAGCTTGAAAGGGAGCATATATTATCTAAAGGTGAGCTTGTTGAAATCATTTTGGGACATACTCCCGAAAGCGACGAGTACCTTTTTGAAAAGGCGAGAGCCGTCCGAGAAAAAATCTACGGCAAGGACGTTTATATGCGAGGACTTATTGAATTTACCAATTACTGCAAAAATGACTGCCTTTACTGTGGTATCCGCCGCAGCGCAAAAAATGCGGAGAGATACCGTCTTACTGAGGAACAAATTTTAGACTGCTGCGAAACGGGCTACGGACTGGGCTTCCGCACCTTTGTACTGCAAGGCGGCGAGGACGGTTTTTATACTGACGATAAAATTGTAAGCATTGTTTCGCAGATAAAAGAAAAATTTCCCGATTGTGCGGTAACGCTTTCCATTGGTGAAAAGTCTCGTGAAAGCTACGAAAAGTTTCGCAAAGCAGGAGCGGATCGCTATCTTTTGCGGCATGAGACCGCAAACAGCGAGCATTACGGAAAGCTCCACCCGAAAGAGCTTTCTCTTGAAAATCGAATGAAATGCCTTGCCGACCTGAAAGAACTGGGTTTCCAGACAGGCTGCGGGTTTATGGTGGGTTCTCCGTTTCAGACTGCGGAAAATCTTGCGGAAGATTTGCTGTACATTCACGATTTGCAGCCTCATATGGTAGGAATAGGTCCGTTTATTCCACACCATGACACTCCATTTTCTGAGAAAAAACAGGGCAGTCTTGAAACGACTTTGCTTATGCTTGGACTGACAAGGCTTATCGTCCCAAATGTTCTTCTGCCCGCCACAACCGCTTTGGGGACTATTCACCCAAAGGGCAGGGAAATGGGGATTTTAGCAGGTGCAAATGTTGTCATGCCGAACCTTTCCCCGAAAGACGTGCGGAAAAAATATTTGCTGTACGACAACAAAATCTGCACAGGCGACGAAGCCGCCGAGTGCATAGCATGTCTGGGACGGCGAATGGAGTCAATCGGCTATAAGCTTGTCTCCGCAAGGGGAGACCATAAAAAATGACGGGAGGCAGGTTAGGAGTATGATAATTTATTTGGTCAGACCCGATACAAAATATTATGA
>CAMWVF010000026.1 GCA_947177545.1 uncultured Clostridia bacterium
ATTAAATCGGCAGTCCTGCCCGCATATATGCAGGCATATCGTGCTGCCAAATAAATTTAAAGGGGAATTGTATTATGTTTTGTCCGAAATGCGGAAAGGAACTTACGGAGGGCGAGCCTTGCTCCTGCGGCTATTCAAAAGACGACGAGCAGGCGGTTTCATCTCTGCCCGACGGAAAGGTTATTGTGGACGGCGCAAAAAAAGCTGCCGAAGCAGTAAAAAACAACCCATATGTGTCCGAGGTGCTGTCTGTGATAACGGGTTTGGCGTCAGACCCAGAAAAGCAGGTCAAGAACAACTCGGAGCGTACCGACATACTTTGGGTGATAATGACGGTTTTTGAGGCGCTGATAATATCCTTGGGGCTTGCAATGTATCTGAACAAGCTTATGTATATGGTATTGGAGGCGGCTTCATTGGGCTTCTACAGCGTTGAGATGCCGAAGGGGTTGTTTTTCAGACTGTTCGGCGCGGCGTTCCTGTGGTCGGCAATATGTATATTTGTATTGGTACTTATTTACATACTGTTTATGAAGATATGCAAAAAGCAGGTCAGCTTTTCTGCGGCAGCAAACACCATGACGACAGCCGTAATGCCGTCGGCGATAATAACCTTTGCGGCGGGACTGCTTAGTCTTATTTATGCGCCTATAGGCATATTCATGATATTGGCGGCGTTAATATCCCTTGTCGCGCTCTGCTTCGGGCTTGTACGCAATATCGGCGGCACAAAAATACCCGTATTCTGGCTGTTTGTGATATTTGCGGCAGTGACATCCGCAATATACGCTCTGGCAGGAAATATCTGCGTAAAAATGTTTGCCGAAAGCATGGCTGACGCTTTAACAAGGTCGTTATTCTGAAAAAACGAATAAAACAGCGCATTATCCCCCGTACTTCGGAAAAATCCCGAGGCGCGGGGGAAAGCTTTAATTCAGCCGTATTGTTCGGAAAAATAACCTATTGAATATTTTTTGTAACGCTTTTTCCGCTTCTACATAAAATGAACTATGAAAAGCCCCGCGGCAGAACAAAAGCCGAGGCGGCTGTTCAAAATACATTATATTTTTGAAGGAGCGTATTTTTTATGAACTGTGGTCTTAACTTTGGCAACAACAGCTGCTGCTGGATTATCATTATCCTGCTTGTTCTCTGGTTCTGCTGCGGCAGCAACAATAACGGCAATACATGCGGCTGCGGCTGCGGTTGCAACTGCAACTGCAATTGCAACAACAACTGCACAAACGACTGCACTTGCTGCTGAAGCACCTGTTGCCGAACAAAACTATCCGAATAAGAAAATTTTCTTACGGACATTTCGGAAGAGCCGATCCGCCATAAGCGGGTCGGCTTTATTCCGTTTTGGAGGGCAGAAAATTTTTATTTAGCAGGGAACGTCCCGCGCCATGCACAGTATCGGAATATTTTCAGCGGGCGCATATGGAATTTGCCCCTACAGAGACGTACCCATATAAATATAAATTGCCCCGCCACCTTAAGGAAACTCTCGCCGCGGAGCGTTCCCCGCTGTCAAGTGATATAATAAACAGTAAAAATTTTCTTTTTTGTGCAATAAGACAATAGCAAGATATTGCGTTTTGTGATATAATTGAAAACAATATGTGCCGTTTGAGAGAATGGGACATACGTTCATATTAATATTTTTAATTTTGCTAAAGGAGAATCAGCCATGAATTTATTGTATGAGAAAGTTTACCGCAAGAAGCAGGAACAGTACAAGCTGGACGGAGACCTTCAGGCTCTTAACGGGTTTATTTCAAAGGCGCAGGATTTCCAGCTTGCCGTTGCAGTCAAAGCCGCAGGCTCTGAAAACGAATATACGAGCTGGCTCAGCGAACAGCTTTTGAGTTAAGCGGAAATCTTTTTTGTCCAAACGATATGGTTGTCTTATAGTAATGAAATTAAAAACGCTTTCGGAAAAGGCTGAGTCCTTGCCCTTTCAGGCATAGTGTGCCAATAAGGGTAATTTGCTCCCATGAGTAACGATACTTTGTATTGCTGCCTGCCTAATTCCGAAAGCGTTTTTGTTTTTGGGGGAATTCTGTAAATTTGCTTTTCGGGACGCTGTTTTTCACTGCAATGGCAAGTTCCGCAAAAACTATTATTACAGCAATTCCACTTTGAAAATGCAAACAAAATCCTTCGCAAACATTTATATACGCAAGCTTTCGGCTCTGATTTTGTACATTTTCTTCGTGGTATGTCTGTAGGGCAGCCAACAATGATTTATACAGTTTGCACAAAGCCACTCGTTGCTTCCCGTAATGTGAATTTTACTAACGTAATAAAAATCCGTTTACTTGAAAAAATATGGCTCTAATTGTACCCCGTTTCGGGCAAAAGGTCGTGAGCTTTGGCATGAACGTCAGGCGGTCGGTAATATTCGGGCAATCATGCGGAGACGTACCCATATACATATATTTAATGGTTGCAAAAAGAAAAAAATTATGTTATAATATTTTTAACTAATGGTAAGAAGGAGATTTTTATGTCTGTACGTGTTGGTCTTGTCTCTCTGGGCTGTTCAAAAAATCAGGTGGACGCAGAGAGAATGCTCTATAAAATTCGCGAGGCGGGGTATCAGCTTGTAAGCGACGCTGCCCTTGCGGATATCGCAATAATAAATACCTGCGGCTTTATCGAGTCCGCAAAGCAGGAGGCTATCGAGACTATTTTCGAGTTCGCCGCTCTGAAAAACGAGGGCAGGATAAAAAAGATAGTTATTACCGGCTGTCTTGCGGAGCGTTACCGCGAGGAAGTCGCCGAGCTTATCCCAGAAGCGGACGCTGTTGTGGGTATAGGCTGCAATGATGATATCGTTTCGATTTTAGGGAAAATTATTACGGGAGAAGCAAGCGAGGCTGTCCAGTCCTATGACGAAAAGGAGAAGCTTGCGCTTACGGGGGGACGTGTTCAGACTACCCTTTCGTTCACGTCATATCTGAAAATTGCGGAGGGCTGTGACAACTGCTGCTCATACTGTGCAATTCCCTCTATACGCGGCAGGTTCAGGAGCGTCCCCATGGAGGAGCTTGTCAAAGAGGCTGAAAAAATGGTCGTGGGCGGCGTGAGGGAGCTTATACTTATTGCTCAGGACACCACAAGGTACGGCATCGACCTTTACGGCGAATACAGGCTTCCCCAGCTTTTGAAAAAGTTATGCGAAATTGACGAGCTTAAATGGATAAGGGTACTTTACTGCTACCCCGAGCGCGTCACGGACGAGCTTCTGGACGTTATGGCGACAGAAGAAAAAATCGTCAAGTACATGGACTTGCCCATTCAGCACTGCGACGGCGAGATACTTAAAAAAATGAACCGCAGGGGGGACGAGGCTTCTCTCCGCGCACTGATAAAAAAGATACGGGAGAAAGTTCCCGGGATAACCTTGCGTACCACGCTTATTACGGGCTTCCCCGGTGAGTCGGAGGAACAGTTCGGCAGGCTTGCCGAATTTGTGAATGACATGAAGTTCGACCGTCTTGGCTGCTTTGCCTTTTCACCCGAGGAGGGTACCCCTGCCGCCGAAATGGAGGCGCAGCTTGACGAGGATGTCAAGGAACGCCGTGCCGAGGTCATCATGGATCAGCAGATGATGATAGCCGTCAAGAAAAACAAGGCTCTTATTGGGGAGACTATCGAAATTGTCATAGAAGGCTTTGACCGCTACGGCGACTGCTATTTCGGCAGGAGCGCGGCGGACGCTCCCGAGATAGACGGAAAAATTTTCTTTACCTCGGGGGGCAAGAAGCAAGTTCCCGGTAAATTTGTTAAAGTAAAAATTACCGATATGCTTGATTACGATTTGATTGGAGAGCTGGAAGAATGAACCTGCCGAACAAGCTTACGCTTTTAAGAGTTATACTCGTACCGTTTTTTGTATTTTTTATGCTGACGGATATTGTCCCGTTCAGTCCGGTTATTGCCCTTGTGATCTTCATAGCGGCAAGCGTTACCGACGCTTTGGACGGACACATTGCAAGGAGCAGAAATCTTGTTACCACCTTCGGAAAATTCCTCGACCCTTTGGCGGATAAGGTGCTGGTTATTTCCGCGCTGATATGCCTTAACAGCATTGGTGTAATTGGCGCAGTTCCCGTTATAATAATTGTCGCAAGAGAGTTTATGGTATCGGGTCTGAGGCTGGTTACAGCAAACGAGGGCGTTGTAGTTGCTGCGGGAATATGGGGCAAGCTTAAAACGGCTTTTACCATGGTTGCCGAGGTGGCTGTCATGCTTGGACTTTGCTTCAGCCTTGAGGGGCAGGCTGCTGTTATTGCGGACATTGTTTATCAGGTTTTGATTTGGATAGCAACTGTCCTGACGGTTATTTCGGGGGGAGTTTATCTTAAAGGCTACTGGAAGTATATTGATGCAAGCAAGTGATTTGCAGGACGGAGATGTTAAAAATCATGACGCGTGAAGAATATATCGAATACTGCAAAACAATTGCGGGAGCTTCTCTTGACAATCCATTTGAGGATATTGAAGCAGTGGTCGTCCGACACAGCGACAACAGAAAATGGTTCGCTCTTATTATGGTGGTGAACGGCAGGGACGCTGTCAATCTCAAATGCGAGCCTATGGAGGCGGATTTTCTCCGTAACGCTTACGAGGGAGTTACCCCTGCGTACCATATGAACAAGGTGCATTGGAACACGGTATATCTCAAATCGGACGTGCCCCGTGACGAAATCGAGAACATGACAATGAAAAGCTTTGAGCTTACCATGAAAAAGGTCAGGAAAAAAGCTGCAAAATAAATTTATTTAAGGGAAGTTATATCATGAAAAAATTCGGATTATTGGGCGTACTGCTTTCCGCGGCGGTGCTTGTTTCCTGTTCGGGCGGCGGAAATACCGAGGAGACCGTTACGGAAACGTCCACGGAGACCACAATTACAGAAACCTTTACCGAAGCCGCTTCGACCGAAACAACTACCTCCGAAACTACTGTTACGGAAACCGAGGAGGAAGTCCCCGAGACCGCCGCCGAGACTGCCCAAGAACCTGCGGAAGAGTACGTTCAGGTGTCCCCCGACAATGAGTTTATTGACTTTGAATTTATCGAGGATTATCAGGGTACTACAGATATAGGCGACCTTGCGGACAGGGCGGTGGAGTTCCTTAAACAGAGCGAATTCTATTCTGAAAGCATGAAAAATATCGCCGAGTTTACGGACGAGGAGTTTGTTCCTTATATAAAGGACGGGGTTGTTGTTCCGATATTCAACATGGCTTACCCTGCCGACTACGACGGCGACGGAAATACAGAAACGTTTATCATAATCAAAATGCCCTATTCGCCCCTTGGTTTAATGGATGGGCTTGTGACTGTCCGCGATTTTGTTGTTTTTGCAGACAAGGACGGCAATATGGAAATTATTGACGAAACCTGTAATATGTACCCCGTTCAATTTTTAAATTACGGAAATTTCAAGCAGATAGCCATTGGCGGCGAGGGTATGGCGGGCGTTGAGGCTTTTATTATACTTTACGGCGTTAAGGACGGCAAGCTTGAAAAGCTTTACGGCGACAGATGTAGATTTGCCAAGGAGGATTGTTTTCTTTCTGCTTTCGGCTGGCAGGGCAGAGGAGATTTTATGTACTACGACACGGTTGCCCGCGAGTACCGCGTTATAAACGGCGTTGATGTGGAAATTGACGATATCCGCGCTATGGATACGGCAAATGTACTTGCGGAGGTTTTGGATTGCGATGAGAAGCTTCTTGATATAAAGCTTATTGGCGGCAAATACTACTGTATCGTTCAGGGCTATACCGACTGGGGACACGTTTATACATACGACAACGGCAAATTTACATTTATCGAGGACTCAAACGTGAGGATATCGTTAAACTCAAACCTATACGAACTGAAAGAAGTCGTTGATATTGATATCGAACAGGCTCTCGCAAACATGAAGCCTGTACAAAAATAATAAAGGAGAAAGTGTTATGAAAAAAATCAAGTTTTTTGAGGCGGCTCTTGCCGCGTTGGTGGCTGTAAGTATGCTTGCGGGCTGTACCGACCAAAGCGGCGGAACTTCCGACGCGGCTTCGGTGGACAACACTGATACGGCAGCGGAAACAACTGCGGCAGAGATTTCCTCCGCCAACCCAAAGGTCACTATTGAGGGAACAAAATTCATGGTGGACGGCAAGGAGTTGTGGATAAACGGCGTAAACACCCCTTGGCAGAACTGGAACGATTTCGGCGGCACGGCTTTTGAACCCGAATTTTGGGACTCCCACTTTTCCGACCTCCACGACATTGGCGTAAACGCTGTCCGCGTGTGGATAAACTGCAACTCAATGGTTGGCATAAAGCTGAAGACTACGGGTGAGGTAAAAGAAGTCCTTGACAAGCACTGGCAGGACGTTGACCAGCTTTTTGAGATTGCCGAAAAGCATCAGATATATGTTATGCCCACCCTGCTGTCCTTCGACCACTGCAAGGACACCAACTATGCGGACAGGTGGAGAGCTGTCATTACCGATGATACCGCTATGCAGAGCTACATTGATAATTACGTCAAGCCCTTTGCGGAAAGGTACGGCTCCAACCCCTATATGCTGGGTATTGACCTTATGAACGAGCCTGACTGGGTACACGAAAACGAGGAGTGCGGCAAGCTTTCATTGGACAGCCTTTCCAAATTCTTTGCAAAGTGTACGGCAGGCGCTCACGAGGCTAACCCTGACGTTCTTATTACCGTTGGCATGGGTATGATAAAGTACAACTCCGACAAGGGCAACTGTTCGGGAAATATTATTTCCGACGAGATAATGAAAAGCTACGGCGGCGACAAGGCTTGCTTGGATTTTTATTCGGTACACTATTACGACTGGATGAAGCCCAACTGGGGCAGCGCATTTGAGTCCTCTCCCGCGGATTACGGTCTTGACATGAGCAAACCTGTTTTCCTCGGCGAGATAGGTACCTCCACGCCTTTTAAGGACGTGTACCAAAGCTGCTATGACCTTGGCTGGAACGGCGTTATGATGTGGATGTCCAACAACGGCGCGGAACACGCCGACAACTGGGCGGACATTGAGGCTGCCACGAAAAATATGGAGACAGTGGCGGGGGATAAGGTTTTCCCGACAGGCAAGAGATAATACACAAAAAAGCTGCATTTACCTGACGGTTTTTGCAGCTTTTTTACAAAAATGAAAAATTTCCCCCCAAAATGAAAAAAATCGGTGATGTGAATTGTATTAATATCAGAAATACAATTTTGGAGGTAAAAATCATGTTTAAAAAAATCATTTCGCTTATGGCGGCGGCTTCCTGCGTGCTGACACTTTCGCAGACCGCTTTTGCTTGGGACAGCAGTGTTCCGCTCGTGGTTGACACAAGCGGGACGGTACAGATATATCAAGTCAGAGAGCAGGACAAGGACGACCCCACGAAAGCAACCGTCTATTACGCAGATAAGGACGGAAACAAGCTGAACGGCTTGATGTACGGGAATTTTGCTGACGAGAGTGAGCTTGCTCCGAGTTTGCTTCTGGCAGATTTTGAGGACGGCAAGGCTGATTTTGTGAACGGCTTCACAAAAAGCTCCAAGGGAAAAAGATACTACGTACGGGGCGAAAGGACTTATGGCTGGAAAAAGATCGGCGGATACTGGTATCATTTCGATACAAAAACAGGTTACGCGGCAGCGGGCAGAACAAATATATGCGGCGCGGTGTATGAGTTCGACGAAAAGGGTCGTTGGACAAACCGCGTATCAAAAAGCGGATTTGCGCCGAAAGATTTTTCGGTAAGCTTCTCGGGCGGCTGGGGCGGCGGCTTCGATACCTCGGAAAAGAAAATTTATTACGGCGATACTATGGCCGGTACTGCCGAGAAAAACATAAAAATATCCGCAAAGGACAAGCAGATATTGTGGTGTATGTTCCTTGAAAGCGGCTTTGAGTGGGACTGCGAAGAGCTTTTCGATCTTGACATTGCCATAGATTTTTTTAAAAAGACCATGCCCGATGTTGACGGAGAATACGAGGTCTCCCTGCCGCACATCGTCCGCACGATAAAGGTGACGGCGGAAGGCAAGTCCGCGGAAATATCCTATGACGCCGATATTGACAGTTTAGCCGTTCTGGATAAAAATCTCTATCGTGCGTGGCTTTTGAACAAACAGTATATGGACTATTACAACGAGCTTGAGGAGAAGTACCCCTACAGCGGAGACGAGCAGATTTTTTACCCCGAGTAAAAAGCAATAGGGACTGCAAAACAGTCCCTATTTTTATAATTCATGGAATCCTTTTACTTCTCCATATACGACGAAATAATATCCACAACGCCGTCAATGCCGAATTTCTCGCTGTTCAGTGTCATGTGGTAATTCGTGTGGGAAGCCCACTTGCGGTCGGTGTAGAAATCGTAGTAGCACTTGCGCTGCTTGTCGTGCCGCTTTATAAGCTGCAAAGCCTGCTGCTCGGTGACGTTTTCGCGGCTCATGATACGCTTTACGCGGGCTTCGGTGGGGGCGTAGATGTACACGTTCAGAAGCTCAACGGGAGCGTCCTTTAAAATGTAGTCGGAGCACCTGCCCACGATAACGGCGTTTTCCGTCTTGGCAATCTCGCGGATTATCTGGGACTGGAGGGTGAACAGGGTGTCGTTTGCAGGGACGTTCATATTAAAGCCGGTCTGACCCATTGAAGCGTAGAGCCAAGGGTTCGCAGCCTTTTCGTCCGCCTCGGACAGCACCGCGTGGTTCATGCCGCCCTTTTCCGCCGCAAGGGTGATAAGGTTCTTGTCGTAAAATGCGTAGCCAAGCTTTTGAGCGATTTTCTCCCCTGCCTCGTGTCCTCCGCTGCCGAACTGCCGTCCTATTGTAATTATTTTATTCATAAAAATTATCATTCCTTTCCGATGTAAATTTGGGATTAAAATTTCCTTTACTATATTATAG
>CAMWVF010000027.1 GCA_947177545.1 uncultured Clostridia bacterium
GTTACCGCCCTTGTCGGCGGAATAAGCGCGGCTTTCGGAGAAAATACCGCGTTTTACGCCGCGGCTGTTGTATTTGTACTTCGCAGCGTTGCCGCCGCGGTTATGGGCTTTATGGGACGCCGCATTTATAAAACCGGTCTTGCCGCAGTATCGTCCTTAGGTTCGGGATCATTTTTCGCTCTGCTAATTATGTTCAAGCTGTCGGGAAGCATTCGGGTATTTGCACTGTCCGCCGCAGCTTTCGCAGTAATTTTTGCGTTTGGAATGTTTACATTTAAAATTAAAATTCCCGAGGGCTGGAAAGACCCGATAAAAATGTCCGCATTTATTCTCAACGCTGTGGGAATTATTTCGTCCTTTTATGCGCTTATGCGCAGCTTCGGTGAGTGGGACGGCGTGTGCTTTGCCATTGCGGCGGTATACATTGTTTCCTCACTTGCAGCAGGCATAATGGCGGTATGCGGACACAGCAGCTACAGCGAAGCGCCCTCCGCCTTTGCCTCAATGTTTACGGGACTTGCCTTTTCGGTAATGCTTGTTGCGGAGCTTTCCGCAAGCGGCGCGATTTCCGCCCTTTGTCTTACCATTATGCTTATCGTTCTTGTAAACGTACTCTATACGATCCCGTCAAAGCTTCCCGAAAGCTGGCAAACAGCCGCAGGTGTTTCCGCCGCAATTTTGGGTCTGATAAGCATTTTCAGTACGCTGTTTGTTCTTGCGGATAATTTCGGCGGCTGGGACTCAGCCTGTTGGACTGTTGCAGCGCTTTACGTTTTGCAGTCCGTAATTATCACAGTGTTGGCGTACCTCGGTCACGGCGAGTACATAAAAGGCGGCTGGGCAGTTATATCTCAGCTTGTGTGTACGGTTTTTGCAGTACTTGCAATTGCACAGCTTGCGGAAAGCGAAATTCACTTCATGCTTTACTTGACGATTTTTGCAGCTGCATATCTTAATTTTGTACACACATTCAAACTGGAAAAGCCCGCAGGCTGGGAAGTCCCTCTAAAAGTATTTTCCTATCTTCTCGGCATTTTCGGAGTTGTTTTCACGGCTTGTCAAATGTGCAGTTATTCGGAATGGACTTACTATTTCTACGCAAGCGCGGCAATTTATATTGCGTATGCAATTGGAATTACAGCAATGGCGTTTTTGAGACATGGTGAGTATTCAAAACCACATTGGTCTGTAATTTCACAAATCACGGGAATTTCATTCATACTGACCCTGCTCTCAAGGCTTGCGGAAAGCGAATTTCACTTCATGCTTTACCTGACGATTTTTGCAGCTGTATATCTTAATTTTGTACACACATTCAAACTGGAAAAGCCCGCAGGCTGGGAAGTCCCTCTAAAAGTATTTTCCTATCTTCTCGGCATTTTCGGAGTTGTTTTCACGGCTTGTCAAATGTGCAGTTATTCGGAATGGACTTACTATTTCTACGCAAGCGCGGCAATTTATATTGCGTATGCAATTGGAATTACAGCAATGGCGTTTTGGGGACATGGCGAGTACTCAAAAACGCATTGGGCGGTAGTATCGCAGACTGTTGGAATAACTCTTTCACTAAGCGTTATTTACAAGCTGGTTTACCCGATGGAATTGTTTGTGCTGCTCTTTGCGGCGTTTGCGGTTCTGTATTCAGCAGCGGTTTATCTTGCTTTCATGAAAACGCCCGAAAAGTGGGTCAAGGCAATAAACGTCACGGACATAATTTTCAACATTGCCGCGGCAGTTTCGGCGGCGGTAATGCTGAAAGCCGAGTTCGGCTCATGGGATATTTACTGTTTCCTTATAGCATTGCTGTACATCGGGTACACCGCTGTCAGAGGTGTACTCCGTGAAAACAGTTTTCTCAAAGCGGCGGAGTGCGTTTTAAGCAGTATTGCGGTGTACAATTTGTACTGTGTTATGGATATCGAAGATTTTGCCGTACCCGAATTTCTCCTTGTCTGCATGATATTTGCAATTGCGATGATACATAATTTTGCGAAGCCCTTGCGGACGTTGTTTTCTGATATTTTCCTCACTGCCGCGCTGACGGTCTCGGCTGTTTACTGTGCGCTGACGTTCTGTCTGTTCGGATATAATATCTGCGGTACTCTCGGTTTTGCTCTTCTCGGTGCTGCAATGCTGCTTAAAGTCATTGAGACGGATAAAAAAAGATCTGCCGTATTCAAAGTGCTTATGCCTTTGCCTGTAAGCGGTATGGTGTTTTCATTTATAAACTTTATTTTCAGTATTTCGGGAGGCTTGGGCGATTTAGCGGCAATTAACGGAACGGTGCTTGCAGTAACAGCGGCGGCAATAATGCTTGTAATAAAAAGGGCTGACCTGACATTTTACTCGTTTGCGTTCACTGCGTCGTTATTTATCTTTATCGGCACGGCAAGCGAACTTACTGCTATGTTGATAATTCTCCTCGCAGTAAGTGTTATGCTGACCGTACTGTTTTGCAGGTGCAGAAATAATCTCCCCTCGCTGCTGACTATGGCGGGTACTGCCGCTGTGGTGTACCGTCTTGCGGATATAGCCTCGCTTCACGCGGACTTTAACGTGTCCCTGCTTTTTGCGGCAGTGTTCGCGGCGGTCTGCTTGGCGGCTTCGAGAGTATTCTACAGCAAAAAAATCCTCGACCGGGAAGAGCGACGCTTACACCTCGACGTCTGCTGTCTTGAAATGCTTCTTGCCCTGCCAATGATCCACTCGGCGGACGAAAGAGTTTCAGCCTTTGCGGTACTGACAATACTTGCCGCGTTTGCCGCAAACCTTGTCCGAAAGGAACACAGCGGGGACGCCAACAAGGTCGCCCTGACCATAGCCTGCGGACTGTTCTCGATCGCTCTGATATTCAGACCTTTCCTCATCGTAAGCGATGAACTTGTCTCGCGGAAAATAACCCTCGGCATAATTTCACTGTTCGGCTTTGCGTTTTCAAAAATATGGGCGAAGTACCCAAAACTATCAGAGAACTTCTCCTCGGCGGTTTACGGCATATCATTTGTCTGCCTGATAATCGACGCGCTTTCGCACCAAAATCTTGTCAACACACTTATCGTGCTTGCCGTATCCGCACTGATACTGCTGTACTCCTTTATATCAAAGAAAAAACGCTGGTTCGCGGTCTCGTCGGTATCTCTTCTTGGACTTACCCTTTACACGTTCAGAGACTTTTTCACCATGATAGACTGGTGGGTATACCTCCTTGTTGTAGGACTTATCCTTATATCCGTGTCAGCGGCGAACGAGTACTTTGTAAGAAAGGGCAGGGAGTTCAAGGAAAAGGCGGGAAGATTTTTTGAGGATTGGAAATGGTAGTTGATTTTCTTACAAAAATGTTGTACAATATGAAAGGAGAATATTTATGAATCCAAAAGTAAAAAAGGTATTGTTTGCGCTGACGTTTCTTCCATACGCCGCCGTGCTTTTTATAAGCTTGATGTGCGCGGTGTTCGGTATAGATTTCTTTTTCAGTACGGCTTATGGACTTGACGGCTTCCTGCTTGGGCTATTGTTTTCTGCTTTGGTCATGGTTGCGTTTGTCCCTGTAATTCCCGTCTGCGTGGTATTCCATGTACTTTACCTGCTAAGAAAAATTGTGCCGTTCATAAGAAAAATAAGTACAAAAACATTTGCCGTAATATGCGTGATAATGTGTACCATAGCGGCGGCGATACCCCTTATCCACACATATTTGTAAATGAAAGGACTGACCCTATGACCGCGGAATTGTTTCCCGTTATAACTGTTATGCTTCTTGCGGCGCTTTTTACGGTGTGCGCGGCTATACTCTGGCTCACGGTCAGGGGCAGCCGCAGCAACGTCACCTACAGCTTTGTGGGGTGTATGTTTTCCCAGCTTTTGTGGATAGTCTCCCAGCTTATGATAATCATGGCGGAAAGCGAAAAACAGCTTCTGATAAGCTACGCAGTGGGCAACCTCGGCATATGCTTTTTAGGGAGCTGCTGGCTGATATTTGCGGTATGCTACATGGACAGGGAGCTTTCCAAATTCCTTGTGTCGGGTACGCTGACATTTTCTTCCCTCATATTTTTATGCGCCGTCACAAACCCTCTCCACGGGCTTTATTACTCCGAATTTTCTATGGACGGGATAGTCCACGGACCGATTTTCTACGTCATGCAGGTGTACATCTATCTTGTCATGCTTATCGGGATTTTTCTTGTGTGCAAAAAATGCTTTGAGATAAAGGAACGTTCCCGCGGTCAGGCGGTGCTTCTCACCTTGGGGACAGCCGTGCCGCTGATCTTAAATCTGCTCACCCTTGCGGGCATTATTACTCTGGACTTTGCACTGACCCCAATTTCCTTTGTTTTTTCGGGAATCATGGTGCTGCTCGCTACTTACCGCTACGGCTTTTTAAATGTGAACGAGGTCGCATTTGAAGACGCGTTCAACTCCATTGAGGAGGGCGTTATAGTTTTCAACCGCAGGGGCAGGATATCCTACCTGAGCCGTACCGCAAAGAGGCAATTGGGTATTTCGGAAAAGACGGATTTTGCCTCTCTCATTTCCTACATTTCGGAGCTTGCGGGGAAGAGTACCGCAGAAAATTTCGACTATGCGGAAATCGAAAGAGACGGCGTTATTTACGGCATACGGCACTACCATTGTTACAACGACAAGGGTGTTTCCGTGGCGCACATCGTGATAGTTTCGGACATATCCCGCTACTATCAGCTTATCGAAAAGACCGAGGAGCTTGCTCTTGCGCGGCAAAAGCTTGTTCTGGAGCAGGAGCGTAACCGCATTGCGCAGGAAGTACACGACACGGCGGGACACACTTTTACCATAATCAGTTCCTTGGCAAAGATTTCACAGTCCCGCATTGCGAACATAGAGCCATGTGTCGAGACAGAAGAGCTGCTTGAATTTGCGGAGAAAACCGAGTCTCTTGCCAGAGGCGGTCTCACCCAGTTACGGTGTTCGATAAACGACCTGCGGGAGGACAGCTTTATGTCCACCGTAACCGCCGCTGTAAGGACGGTGACAAATCACGTTCGGGACATAAACGTGCAGGTCTGCGTTCAGGGTGCGGAGGACGAAAGCTACGCATTTTGCGTACAGAACATATACAGCAGCTTCCGGGAGCTTATCACAAATTCAGTGAGATATTCGGGGGCTGACAGGATAGACGTTATAATAAAATTTCTTGGGACGACCATAGAGCTTTACGTGTTTGATAACGGCAAGGGCTGCGCGGAAATAAACGTTCACGACGGTCTGCGGGGTATAACCGAGCGGACGGAAGCGTTGGGAGGCACTGCGGTTTTCCGTTCGGGAGAGGGCATAGGCTTTACGGCAACAATTAAAATACCTGTCCCCAAAAAGGAGGAAAAAGATGATAAGAGTAATATTAGCGGACGACATACAGATACTCCGAATGGGGCTTGAGGTTACCCTTGCCGCCGACAATGAAATAGAGGTGGTGGGACAGGCTTCGGACGGAAAGGAAGCCTATGAAATGTGCGTGAAAAACGCTCCCGACGTGGTGCTTATGGATATGCGTATGCCTCGGTACAACGGCGAGTACGGCACTCGACAGATAAAAGCGCACTTCCCAGAAATAAAGGTGCTTGTGTTGACCACCTTCGATGACAGCGAGACGGTGCAGAAAGCGGTGTCCTGCGGCGCGGACGGATATATACTCAAGGAAATGGAGCACGACAAAATAATCGGCGCGATAAAGGCGGTACACAGCGGGATAAACGTGTTCGGCGCAACGGTTTTTTCCTCAATAAGGCAGACTATAACGCCAACTCAGCCTGCTGCGGCAAGCTTTGAGCTTACTGAAAGGGAGCGTGAAATCATGGCTCTTATCTGCGACGGCTGCGACAACAAGGAAATTGCGGGGAGACTTTTTCTTGCGGAGGGAACCGTCCGCAACAGTATATCCCGCCTGCTTGAAAAGCTGGAGCTTAAGGACCGCACACAGCTTGCGGTCTTTGCGGTAAAAAATAATCTTGTGTAAAATAAAAAGGGACTGTTTTACGGCAGGTAACGATACGGAAGAATGTTACCCATTGGAGCTTTTAAAAACAGTCCTTTTTATTAAAATAATATATATCCCACTCTGGGAAGTCAATGTACAGACCGAAAAAACGTCTATTATCGAGCCGCTGTAAAAATTTTTTTCCGCAGCGTTTTCGTACTCACAGGTAGCACAAACATTACCGCCTTGAAAATATTGTCCGCTATCATGCAGTACCATACCTCACGCAGCCCACAACCCCAAATATTTACGCATATAAATGTCAGTAAAATTCGTATGCCCCACATACTCAAGGTCTCAATAATAAAGGCGTACTTGGTCTTTCCGAGACCGTAAAAAATTCCCTCGGTAACTATCATCAGCCCGTAAAACGGCTCGGTCAGCGCAACAAGCCGAAGCATTTCCGCACCCAACGAGACAGCCTTGTCGCTTTCGATAAAAAAGTCCATAAGCGGGTATGCCGCAAAATAAAGTACCGCTCCGCTGACGATCATCATCAGCACCGTCATTGCCGCGCTTAAACGGCATACCGTCTCAAATTTGCGGCTGTCTCCCTCGCCCAAAGACATTCCCACCATTGCCGAGGCAGCAGTCCGCAGACCGTACCCTGAAATGTAAAAAATAGTCTCTGCGGTAACTGCTATGGAGTGCGCCGCAAAAACCGTGTTGCCCATGCCAGTCACAAGGCTTGCGAATACAACGTACCCAAGGCAGGAAGCCGCTCCGGAACCAAGCACGGGGAGGCTTATTGTTACGCCCTCTTTTACAAGTCCTTTGTCGATACTGAAATTACGCAGACTTGTACGCAGAAGCTTGCTTTTTCGGTACGCCAAAAACATGAACGTACCCGAAACTATGTAGGAAATAGCCGTCGCGGCAGCCGCACCCGTAACGCCGAGTCCAGCTCTGTATATCAGGAAATAATTCAGTACCGCGTTTAAAATATTCGCCCCGAAATTCACAAGCATTGGGGTACGCATATCGGAGGTCGCCCTAAGAGCCGCCCCGAAAATAACTCCCGAGCAGCGGAAAACCATAGGCAGCGTTATTATCAGAAAGTACAGCGAAGCCTGACCCTGTATGGATTTTTCTGCCCCCATCCACACGGGGATAAATGGGCTAAGCACGGCTGCGATTACGCATAAAATCAGTCCCACAATGGGTACTGTCATTGCCGTGTGTGCCGAAACGGACTTTATTTTTTCCTCGTCCCCGCTGCCCACAGCCTTTGAAATCATTGCCAGCACTGCTACCGACAACGCCGAGGGGACGCTGTTTATCAGCCACGAGACTGTTGTGGTAACGCTTACCGCAGCGGCGGCGTCCTCGCCGAGACGACCCACCATTGCCGTGTCCACATACTGTAGAAGCGTGGACAGAAGCTGTTCCGCAACCGTTGGCAGGGACAGCATTATCAGCGTTTTTAAAATTGATTTGCTGTAAGCTCTGTTGTCACTTATCGTCATTTGATATCACCCTGAAAAAATTTTAATATAATGATGTAAGAAGCTGTCTTCACAAGATTAGTGTGCGGATTTTCTAGCATGATTTTGTCGGAGAAAAGGCAAAAATCCGCAAGCATACTTGTTTGCAGGCATACTCGTTTGCAAGCATACTCGCGTATGGGCAGATTCTAAGTACCTTTTACAGCCATTCCACGAAGAAAATGTATAAAATCAGAGCCGAAATCTTGCTTATATGGATTTTGGTTAATGATTTTGGTTGCATTTTCAAAGTGGAAATGCTGTAAGATCACCTATGCTTCTCCCCCCACTCGCACATCTGGTCGAGTATGGGTATCAGCGACTTGCCACGCTCCGTAAGGCTGTACTCCACCTTTGGGGGTATCTGAGGATACTCCTTGCGGTTCACGAGACCGTCCGACTCCAGTTCCTTTAAGGTGACGCTGAGGGTCTTGTAGGATATGCCGCAGATATATTTTTTCATTTCGTTAAAGCGGACAACGCCGAAGTCCATAAGCGTATACAAAATAAACATCTTGTATTTGCCCTGTATCAGGGACATTGTATAGCTGAATCCCGTTTCCTCAAGCCTACAGTCTTTTATACATTCCATGCCCACAATAACACTCTCCTAAAGGTTAGTATATATACTTGATGTTAGTACCGCACTTAAATGTGCGTACTTGCAATCAATTGTAATTATTGATATAATTATAGCATAGACTTACCGAAAAGTCAATTTAAAAATTATATCAGGAGGTTTTTTATGAGCAAAAAAATTGTTGTAATTACAGGAAGTCCGAGAAAAAACGGAAACAGCTTTGCCATGACCGATGCGTTTATAAAGGCTGCGGAGGCAAAGGGACATACAGTAACGCGTTTTGACGCCGCCATGAAAAATGTGGGAGGCTGTCACGCCTGCGAGACCTGCTTCAAATCCGGAAAAGCCTGTTCCTTTGACGATGATTTCAACACTGTCGCTGCCGACATTCTGCAGGCGGACGCCGTTGTTTTCACAATGCCCGTTTATTGGTACTCAATTCCTGCGCAAATCAAGGGGTTAATTGACAAAATGTTTTCATTTTGCGTTGCGGGAAAAGAGATTGCAGGGAAAAAGTGCGCCCTGATAACCTGCTGCGAGGAGAACGATATGTCAGTCATGGACGGCGTGAGAATACCAATTGAGCGTACTGCCGCGCTGCTCAAATGGGAAATGGCGGGAGAGGTTCTTATCCCGGGAGTTCTGAACGTCGGCGATATCGAAAAAACGGACGGCTGCCGTCAGGCTGAACTGTTGGCGGACAAAATTTAGTC
>CAMWVF010000028.1 GCA_947177545.1 uncultured Clostridia bacterium
TAAATTATTTTTTGTATAATAATTTTTATAAATGTACTTGTGAAACTTCATAAAATATGTTATAATTTTAGTGTGTTCAAGTGTAGGTTATTTGTACAGTTTTATGCAAATCTCCCCCGAACACCCAATATCTGATAATTTGGAGGTATTCACAATGGATGGAACCGGATTTCTCAAAACCGTAAGCTTCGGAGGATTTGACAAAAAAGACGTTCTGGCTTATGTAGATGAGTTAAATACTAAAATTTATACGCTCGAAGCTGAGCTGGACGAAAAAAAAGCCCTGCTTGAAAGCTCCGGCGGCGAAGGCGGCGGAGTTGACAGCGAAAAATACGAGGAGCTTCTTGCTGCCGATAAGGCTAAGATCACCGAGCTCCAGACCAATAATGACTCCCTTAAGCTTCAGATGAAAACTATGGAGGACGAACTTGCGGGCAAGGACAAGGAGATAGAGGCACTCAAAGCACAGACTGCCGAGCTTGAGGAACAGCTCCAGGAGGCTAAGAATAAGGCTGCCTCAGGCAGCAGCGACAACAGTGCTATGGATCTCAGCAACGTATTCATCGAAGCTCAGAAAACTGCAAATACTATCGTTACACAGGCTAAGGAAAATGCCCGCAAAATGGACGAGGACGCTAAGAAGCTTGCCAATCAGGTGGTTGACGACGCTAACGGAAAGGCTTCCACAATCGTTAAAAATGCGGACGAAAAGGCTTCAAAGATACTTTTGAACGCAGAGGACAAGAGTTCAGAAATGCGTGCCGCTGCTGAAAAGATAAGACGCGAGGTAGCCGAAGGCATTGCAGAGATCGACGAAAACGTTATCAAGCTCAGAGAGGTTTTGGAAATGTTCTCCGGCGAAAGCCTTGCAAAGCTTGACGAGGCTAAGGCGCAGCTTAATTCAGTGCGCTCAAGTCTCAGCGGAAAGCCTGCCGCTTCGGCTGCAAAGCCTGCCCCCGCTCCTGCGCCTAAGGCTGCTGCCCCTGCCCCCGCTCCGGCACCTGCTGCGGCTGAACCTGCGCCCACTCCCACTGCTGCACCGGCACCAGCCCCCGCTGCTCACAAGCCAGCTTTTGCAGGATTTGACATGAGCGAGCTGGAAAGTCTTACCAAAGCTGCCGAAGCAGAAGCAAATGCAATGGGTGACAACGTTTAAGGTATGGCTAAAGTTTACGATATTAATGTTTCGGAGCTTAGGGAGTACTGTCCGAAGCTCCGTGTAGGGGACAAGGTGTTGCTGACGGGTACGGTCTATACCGCCAGAGATGCCGCGCACAAACGGTTTGAAGCACTTCTTGACAAGGGAAAAGCCTTGCCCGTAGATATACGGGAAGCGGTGATTTATTACGCGGGACCTACCCCCGCTCCCGAGGGTAAGCCTATCGGATCATGCGGTCCCACCACCTCGGGCAGAATGGATAAATTTGCCCCAAGGCTTATGGACGAGGGTCTTTGCGGAATGATCGGCAAGGGCGAACGCAGCGAGGCTGTCCGAGAGGCTGTTATACGCAATTCGGGCGTGTATTTCTGCGCAATAGGCGGCGCAGGCGCACTTGCGGCAAGCTGTATAAAAAGCTGTGAGGTCGTGGCTTTTGATGACTTGGGCTGCGAGTCCGTGAAAAAGCTGTACATGGAAAAATTTCCTGTAACCGTTGCCAACGATTGCAGCGGCGGTGATATTTTCAGTATGGGCAGAGCGGAGTACGCCGTATAGCCGTATTAAAATTGAAAATAAAAAAATCCGCAGTTCAGTAAAATGGACTGCGGATTTTTTCATTCTTCATTTTGGGGAGCGTCAACAAATTCATAAAATTTATCATTTAGGAAGTTCATGGTATTTGCCAATAATGATATAAATACGTCATAAGCGCAGTCATAATTGTAAGAAATATCACATGGTACGGATATCCACTCGTTTTTTCGCTTGTAGACCATGCCAAGCCTTGCATGGGTGTACGCGCTATACTCGGTACCGTCCAATTTTACTTCTACAATGTATTTTTTTAGTGGTTTAAATTCATTTTTTAAAATTTCTGCCAGGTTTATTTCATAATAGTATGTACCGTTCTCAGCAAATTCCTCGGCGTGACGCTTCTCGCCGTCGTTCCGCAGAGATATGAAATACCCGCTTTCTGGGACTTCAGCGGAATAAAGCTCATTTGCGTACTCATCGAAAATTTTTATGGAATTGACTTTTATCTCGGAGTTTGGAAGCATATGCCAAATTTCAAGCTTGAAGTAGCCGTCGTCGCACTCAATGGGATAATACATGACAATTGCGTGACCATCGGGAATTGGCTGTCTGTTCATCACCGAGAGGCTTAGTTCGCCGTCATTGCCCACCTCAACTTCCGTGCGGATTTCATTATAATCGCATATAAAAGCATAATCTTCCTCGTTATTGTACCAGCCGCAGGAAAATTCCGCATCGGCAGGTATGTGCTTTGTGAAAAAATCTTCCTTTATAAGGAAATTGTACCACTTTATCATGTCGTTTACTGTTGAAACAACCCCCGTTGTACCTCCATAAATATCGTTGTAATATTTTATTCTCGTTTTGTCTATATATCCCGCCACATTGGGACAGCCGTACAAAGCCGTATTGTCCATTTCAAGCGGGGTGAAAATGTGATCGTCCATAATTTCTTTCAAGGATTTTTGGGATATCTTTTCCAGAATTATCCTAAGTAATAGATAATTTATGTTAGCCCAATCAAATTTTTCCCCCGGCACGAATTTTAACGGCGTGAAGTTTGCTGCTTTTATTATTTCGGAGATGCTTTGTGGCTTGCAGTATCCCTTGTTGTACTTGTGATAATGGCAGATCTGAACTTCATATGGAAGGTCATTATAGCTTACTTTTTCGCAGTAATTGTTCCAATCCTCGGAGCATTTTTGTTGAAAATAATCGTCCGAAAGTCCCGAAGTCATGTTAAGGAGTTGATGTATCGTCACCTTGTCACCGCAAATTATTTCAGGGAAATATTTGCCGATATTGTCAACCGTGCGTAATAGTCCAAGCTCCTGAAAGCGTATAATGCAGTATGCCGTGAATTGTGTCGTCAGCGAACCGAGTGGAAAACGCGAGCTTGTGGTGAAGTCCAAATCATTTTCATAGTCAGCCTTGTCATATGTGACAAAATCCTCGCCGTGAGCGGTGGTGTAATGGCAGCTGCTGTGGTTGTAATCACGGTTTATTTTGTCGAACCAATTGTCAATTTTTACGGGCTTTGCAAGCTCTCGGTCAATGTTTTCCACAACGGCGGTAAGCCGTTTTATTTCCTGCGTAAGCTTTCGCTTCTGTGCCAGAAGATCGACTCTGTGCCGGACACCGTCCTCGTCCGAGATCAGCTTTGATATGGCGTTCAGCGAAAATCCAAGCCGCTTGTACCGCAAAATTTTCCGCATATCTGAGACTGAGTCCTCGTCGTAGAGCCTGTAGCCCTTTTCGGATACCTCCGTCGGCTTCAGAATGCCCACGCTGTCGTAGTACTGCAAGGTTCTGACGCTTACGCCGCACAGCCTTGCGAACTCGCTTATCTGCATTTTCAAATTTACCGCAACCTTTCTGAGAAAATGTTTCTAATATAAGAATATACTATTACGCGGCGTATGGGTCAATCGTTATTATGCACAAAATTTTGGCGAAAAAATATATTTATTTAGGATTTTTAACATGGTGAAATTTTGAAAATATTACATAAAGTGGTGAAAGTGTTAAGAAATATTAATAATGCTGAAAACTTTTTTAGCTTTTTTCCAAAAAAATATTGACAAATTATGCAAAATAGTATATAATAAGAAAAATGATACCTGCATCATTTAAAGCTGTTGCAGTTTAGATTGGTATGAGTTCAAGGTGGGTGTTCAATGAGCAGCGGCAGTTCGGAAGTTTACAGCTCGGATTTTAATGAACTGAATTTTCTGAGTGATAATGTGCTTGTGTCAGTTTTTCAAAGCGGTAAGGATTCCCCTCGGGGCAGAAACGCCGTTACGGTACTTATTTCACGTTACCTTAATCTGGTAAGAAAAAAAGCAAGCCTGTATTCGGACGGAGCTGAGTTTGATGACCTTGCACAGGAGGGTTTCTTAGCTTTTATGCGGGCGGCGGACAGCTTTGACCCGCAGAGAGGAACGAGTTTCTCGGCGTTTGCGGAGGTTTGCATTACAAACGGCATAAGGTCCGCGGTGCGCCGTCTCAGCAGGAGCGCGGACGAAAGTCTGTCGGAGGATATCACCGAGCAGGCGGAGGATAGTACCACTCCCGAAAATATCTGGTTTGAAAAAGAAGCTGCTGCGGGAATGTACGAAAAAATTTCGGAGCTTCTTTCAAAAAAAGAATGGGATATTTTTAAACTTTATCTTGGCGGGGCGTCCTATGAGGAAATTGCCGAAAGCCTTGATATACCGAAAAAATCAGTTGACAATGCTGTTTTTCGTATCAGGAAAAAGCTTAAAGCGCTTTTTTCGTGAAACGGTTCGGCAGTCTATATATGGCCAAGTAGCTTAAAGTAAGAGCGTTGTTTTTCAAAGGCAAAGGTGTCGGTGCGAATCCGTCCAAAGGTCCAAATTTATTTAAGCGAGGGAAATCAAAATGTACGAAGACAAGACATTAGTTTGTAAGGAATGCGGAAATGAGTTTACCTTTACAGCCGGAGAGCAAGAGTTTTATGCTGAAAAAGGCTTTGTAAACGAACCGCAGAGATGCAAATCTTGCCGTGACGCAAGAAAGAACAGCAGCAAGGGCGAAAGAGAAATGTTTGAAGCAACATGCGCTTCCTGCGGCGGTACAGCAAAAGTTCCTTTCAGACCCAGAGAAGACCGTCCTGTATATTGCAGCGACTGTTTTGCTAAGATGAGAGAAGAATAATTCTTTCTTTTAAATTCTTACGCGGGATTTACGGACGGCGTAAATCCCGTTTTCTGTGTTGAGAGCGGAAGTCCCCCGCTGACAGAGTCACCCCAAGGTTGCTGAAAATAGATTTTTTAACATTTCAAGCCCCATCAAGAGAGTGGTAACAAGCTAAAAAAGTAAATCTTTTTTTAGGAGGATAATATGACAAAGGTAAATTTTTATGATAAAGTAAATGACGGTCTGCTTAAATTTGCTGTGATAATTGCAAAAACGGATGGTAAATGGGTGTTCTGCAAACACAGGGAGCGCAACACATACGAGGTACCGGGCGGACACAGAGAAGCGGGAGAGAATCTTTCGTTGATGCGGTAGTCCGTGAAATGAAAGAAGAAACAGGGCTGGATATAAAGAATCCGCACCTTGTAGGCGTGAAGCAGTTTCCAATCAAAGAAGGACGGTATGTTGTTCTTCTGTTCAAGGCTACCGAATATAGCGGAACTGTCGTGTCTTCCGATGAGGGTCAGATGGAATGGATGGAATGTAATCGCCTGTCGGAGATAAACACGGTCGATGATTTTGAGGACTTGATGCGTGTAATAAACGATCCGGCTCTGACGGAATTTCAGTATCTGGTCGATGGGGATACATGGGCAGTCTCTATAAAATAACCAAGGGAGATGATTGATTGAGTGAATCGGAACTTTATAAAGAACTTGGAATATTGACAAAGAATAAGGATAAGTGGGCAGAGAGTATTCCATATGTTTCGTCTCTCCTTGCACATGAATCCGTAAAGATACAGGCGAAGGCACTCTGGCTTCTTGGTGAGATGGGACTTGAATATCCGATGAGAGTGCAGGATGCGGTTCCATCCATTGTTCCCTTCTGCGATAGTACAGAGCCGCTCTTACGGGAACGTGCGGTCAATGCTCTCGGAAGAATCGGCCGCGGCAATTACAGCGTGATAGAACCGTATTGGACGGACTTGTTCCGTTTTGCATCTGATGAGGAAGCCAAGGTACGCCTGAGTTTTATTTGGGCATCAGAAAATATCGCTACAAATACTCCCGACATTTATGAGAATCATATGTCAGTATTTGAGAAACTGCTACATGATACGGATGACAAAGTGCGAATGGAAGCACCGGAAATATTCCGAGTCCTTGGCAAACGCAGACCGAAGTTCGTTCTACCGTTTGTGGAACAGCTCAGGCACATAGCAGAAACTGATGATAATCGTGTTGTGAGAATCCACAGCACAGGTGCGATTAAGGCAACGATGTCACAGCAGGCAGATTAGTAGTATCACGGAGAGAACGCAATGTACGCACAGACCGCCAAAAAACCGAATCCCTTACTCCGTAACGGTGCATACGGCATCGTTATGAAGGGTGTGCATTTTTGCACACGGGGGTGTGCATCGTTAAGGGGTAGAAATTCCGCTCCGTTATGTTGTATCAAATTAGACACGGCAACAGATTTATGCTGCGGTTATGGAGAAATGCTTAAGATATGGCATGAAGCGTTTGACATCAGAGGACTTGGCGTAGACATTTGCAGTGAATTTATTGAAGTCGGAAAAAAACGCATTGCAGAAAACGCTATTTCAGGCATTACTCTTATTGAAGCGGACATTTTCAAATGGCAGACGGACGAAAAATTTGATTATGTATGTTTGTCCGGTGAAGATTTCGGCGGCTTTCAAAATACTATCGAATTGCTTGAAAAGTATGTTAAGCCAAACGGCAAGTTAATCATTGGTACACGTTATTCAAAGGTTGAAGTTCCGCCTAAGGAGCTGATTGAATTTGAGGGAGAGACTCTTCCGCTAATTGAAATCAATCGTATTATCCGCTCAAAAGATTACTACATTACCTCAATGGCTGCCGATACACAAGCAGAATGGGAACGGTATATTATGTGGAGTGCTAAACGGCATTTAAATGATTTAAGAAAATCTCCTGAAAATCAATCGCTCCGCGAATGGTGCGATAAGTGGTATGATATGTACTTTAATTATCGCAGACCTTACGAGGGATATGTAACCGTTGTAATTGAAAAATTATAAATGATAAAAAAGGCTGCGCAACAATACGCAGCCTTTTTTAAATTCTTTAAAAATACATCTTTACTGTTGTCAGCCCTTTTGCGTAACTCATTTTTAATTTTTTGAATTATGCAAATCATTTATTTAAACCATTAAAACAGTCCCGAAATATTTCCGTTATTGTCGCAGTCAATTTTCAAAGCCGCCGGAGCCTTTGGAAGTCCGGGCATGACCATAATGTCCCCCGTAAGAGCAACTGCAAAACCTGCTCCTGCCGAAAGACGAACGTCGCGGACGGTTATCACAAAATTCTCGGGTTTGCCAAGTTTTGTGGGGTCGTCGGAAAGTGAGTACTGTGTTTTTGCAACGCACACAGGAGTTTCACCAAAGCCGAGAGCCTCTATCTCCTTAATAGCCTTTTCAGCCTGCGCGGTAAAGTTTACTCCGTCAGCACGGTAAATTTCTTTCGCAATTATGCCGATTTTTTCCTTGATAGGCAGTTTCTCATCGTAAAGCGGTTTGAAATCAGTCTGGCATCCCTCGCACTTTTCAATAGTGGCGCAAACCTTTTCTGCAAGATCCTTTCCGCCCTCTCCGCCTTTTGCGAAAACTTCGGTCATGGAGACTTCAACGCCCATTTCCTTGCAGAAATTCTCCACAACTGCGACCTCTGCGTCGGTGTCGGTGTAGAAACGGTTTATCGCAACCACAACAGGTACGCCGAACTTGTGAATGTTCTCGATATGGGTTTTGAGGTTGACAATACCGTTTTTCAGAGCCTCGATATTTTCATAGGTAAGCTCTGTTTTGGGTACGCCGCCGTTGTATTTCAGCGCTCGGATAGTTGCAACAAGTACTGCGCAGGAGGGTTTAAGTCCCGCAAATCTGCACTTGATGTCAAAGAATTTTTCCGCGCCCAAGTCCGCGCCGAAGCCTGCTTCGGTAATGCAGTAGTCGCCCAGTTTGAGAGCAAGCTTTGTAGCTCGTACCGAGTTGCAGCCGTGTGCAATATTTGCGAATGGACCGCCGTGAATTACAACGGGAGTATTCTCAAGTGTCTGAACAAGGTTCGGCTTTAGAGCGTCCTTTAAAAGAGCCGTCATTGCACCGTGAGCGCCGATGTCACGGGCATAAACGGGTTTGCCTTCAAAGGTGTACGCAACCAAAATCCTGCCGAGACGTTCTTTAAGGTCGGTAAGGTCGGAGGCAAGGCAAAGAATAGCCATGACCTCGGAGGCAACGGTGATTCTGAAAGAATCTTGTCTTGGTATGCCGTTCACCTTGCCGCCCATGCCCACAACGATGTTGCGGAGCGCACGGTCGTTCATATCAAGACAGCGGTCTATCATTATTCTGCGCTGGTCAATGCCCAGAGCGTTGCCCTGCTGCATATGGTTGTCAAGAAGCGCACAAAGGAGATTGTTTGCCGCGGTAATGGCGTGCATATCTCCCGTAAAGTGGAGGTTGATGTCCTCCATAGGCACCACCTGTGCGTAGCCGCCGCCTGCTGCTCCGCCCTTTATTCCGAACACGGGACCCAGCGAGGGTTCACGAAGAGCAAGGACGGCGTTTTTGCCAATTTTAGCCATAGCCTCTGCAAGACCCACGGAGACTGTAGTTTTGCCCTCTCCCGCGGGGGTTGGGTTGATTGCGGTGACAAGTATAAGCTTGCCGTCGGGGTCGTTGGCAGTCTTGACGAACAGGGACTCCGTCAGCTTAGCCTTGTAGTGACCGTAAGG
>CAMWVF010000029.1 GCA_947177545.1 uncultured Clostridia bacterium
CACCCTGTTGTCAATGATAACAGGCTCGGCATTTCCATAAACGGGTCCAAGACCCCTGACGATCTTAAGCAATTATCTCGTCCTCTCCGCTCTTTCCGATTACCAGCTCGCCCTCTTCTTCCAAGTGACGGATAATACCGACAATTCTCTGCTGAGCCTCGTCAACGTCACGCATACGAACGTTGTGCAGGTATTCGATCTCCTGCTGTATAGACTCCTGCATTCTCTGCGGCATATTCGCATAAAGGGTAGCTGCGACCTCGGCGTTTGAGCCTTTGATTGCGACAGCCAGATCCTTTGCCTCCACGTCTCTGATAAAACGCTGTATCGACATGGAATCCAAAGTAAGGATGTCCTCGAAAACGAACATTTTCTTTTTGATCTCGTCCACCAGAGCAGGGTCTTTCGCAGACAGTTCGTCGAAGATGAACTTCTCCGTTCCGCGGTCTACCTTGTTCAAGATGTCCGCAACGTAGTTTACGCCGCCGACCTCTGTAAGATCCATGGAAACAACTGCTGCAAATCTTCTCTCCAGCGTGGACTCAACAGCCTTAATAGTCTCCGGCGAAGCGGATTCCATCTTAGCGATTCTTTCAACGACTTCCGCGCGTTTTTCCTTAGGAAGTTCCTGCAAAACCTTGGAAGCCTGTTCTGAATTTACATATGAAAGCACCAGTGCGATAGTCTGAGGGTGCTCGCTTTGGATAATGGCAAGCAGATTCTTGTAGTCCGACTTTCTGATAAACTCGAACGACTTGGACTGCATGGACTTGGAAACTCTGTCCATAAGCTTCTGCGCCATTTCCGGACCGTAAGCCTTTTCCAGTACGGAACGGGCGTAGTCCAGACCGCCCTCTGTAATTACCTTCTGCGTCAGACAAAGCTCGTAGAACTCATTAAGCACTGCGTCAACCTTGTCTATCTCTATGTATGGCATACTTGATACTTCAAAGGTCAGCTTTTCAACCTCGTCCTCGCCAAGCCGCTTATACACCTCCGAAGCGTTTTCAGCTCCTATGGAGGTTACAACTATTGCCGCTTTCTGTAGGGTGGTAAGCTCCACTTCTTCAACTTCTGGCATAATTATTCCTCCTCACTCTTGATCCAGCTCTTAAGCAGCTGTGCAACAATTTCGGGACTGTGGTTTGCAAACTCCGTAATTTCGCGTCTGATAACGACCTCCTTGGTCTCGATCTGCTCGTCTGTAAGGCTCGGCACCTCGACGCCCATATCGGTATCCGAAAGTACGAACATATCCACCGGCTCCTCGCCGTCCACGCCCACAAGTCCGCTTGTCTCGATGATCTGCTTCTCGAATTCCTTTCTCTGCTTCTTTGCGTTGCCCGAAATAATAGCCATAATAACAAAGAGCGCGATAAGGAGTATAAGCAGTATAGCTCCCACAAGAACAAGCTGATTGAACGTAAGACCGAACAGGTATGTAGGCTCTGCCGGCTCAAGCTCGAAAGTGCTTTCAAACTTGGGAAGATTGATTACCGAAACAAGGTCATCATAGAATTCGGGTCTTATTGAAGCCGCCTTTCCCGCCGCGTCGATAAGACCGAGCCTTGTTGTCTCGGCAAGATAATCAGTGTAAACAACCACCGAAACGGACAGATCCTCTATCCTGTAGCCGTCCTTTTCGATCTGCTCCTTGAATGTGTCAACAAGATATGTATTCGAGAATGAATTCTCGCTCCATGCACCTGTGCCGTTGGTGTCGCCTGTAGGGTATGTATCGTCAGCATTGCCCTCAACGCCTACAACGCCTCCGTTAACGGTAGTTCCGCCCGAAGCGTCGCTTCCGTCCGCATGGCTGAGAACGCCTGCCGCGCCGTTGTTGGAATCGCCTGTGTAGTTGACCTCCTCGCTGACCTGATTATCGGAGTTCAGCAGACCGATATTTACCGCAACATAAGCTCCGTCCTCGCCGTATGCGGGGATAAGCATTCCAAGTATGCTTTCCTCGATGCTTTCTTCTATCTGTGTCTTAAAGGCAAACTTTTTGGTCTCCTGGACTACCTGGTCATAATCCGCCTCAAGGTCGATTATCTGGGGTATGCCGTAGTTGTCGATGATCTCGACGTTGTCGTCCGTAAGACCCGTAACAGTCATTTTTACAAGGTTTTTTATACCCGTTATCTGCTTGTTTGAAAGCTTATCTATCCCGTCAAGAGTAAGCTTTACCGAAGCCTTGGGGTATTCCCTTACAGCCGAAATAACCGTGTTTTTCTGCTTAGGGATAGAAATATTTACCTCTGCGGCAGCGATCTGTTCCATCTCGCTTAACTGAGCCGCAAGACGGTTCTGAGTGTCTATCTGATAAGACAGCTCGCTCTGCGACTCGGTGTCGAACATACCCGTATCTGTGGAAAGAGCGTAATTCTTTCCGCTTTTAGGATAATTCTGCAAAGCAAGCTGCATTACAATGTCGTTTTCGGTTCCCTGCAAGACCGAGATATCGGTGCCGTTCAGAAGCCGCACGTCATAGTTCAGCCCCTGAATGATAGATACCATTTCCGAAGCCTCTGCCGTTTCAAGCCCCTGATATATAGTTATGTATTCTTTCTTGTTCAAATTCGCCGTAATTATTATCGCGGCAACTATTATTACCACGAGCGAAGCCGCAAGTCCCAGATAAATAGCCCTGTGCTTCTTATCCTGCGACTCCCAGGTCGTTTTTACGGACTTGACAACCTTTTCAATTCTCTCATTCATTATCCGTATATTCCTTCCTTATTTAATGCGTACCGGTGATCACACCAAATCACATAGAGATCTGGAGAATTGAATTATATGCGTTTACCGCCGCATCCTTAACGGCAACGAACGTGTCCACCGCTACGGAAGCCTTTGTCATATTATTGTAAATTGTGTGCAGGTCGTCGATCTCGCCGAGGGTAAGCTTTACAGAATCCTCCTGGACGGTTTTCTGGGTATCCTGCACCTCTTGGAATATCTCCTTGAAAACGTCCGAAAATTTGGGTGCGTCGTCATTGCCGGCAGCGTCAGTGATCTCCGTCCTGTCGAAAAGCGACTCAACAGGGGTGATATTGCTGCTTATAGGAACTATAAACATGATCTTAAACTCCTTTATAATAATATTAAGAATTGCCTTAAAAAATCAAAAGTCTGTCTTATTCTGCAAAACGTACTGCCAAATTATTTGCCCGTAAGGGTCATTGCCTTTGAAAGCATTGACTGAACAGCTCTCATAGCCGAAATATTAGCCTCGTAGGAGCGCTGTGCGGCGATCAGATCCATCTGCTCCTTGGCATTGTCGACGTTGCTTTTGTATATGTAGCCGTCCTCGTCAGCGAGGGGGTTCGTGGGGTCGTAAACGGGAACAAACGGAGCGTCGTCCTCAATGACCTCCGCCACCATTACGCCTGCGTCCTTGTACTTATTTGCGTGAGCAAGATAATAAGTACCTCTGTCGTACTTTTTGGTACGCTGCATATTCGCCATTTCAGCGTACTTGTCCAGAACCTCGCTGAACTGTTTTTTCTCCGAAAAAACAACAAGCTGACGGCAGTAGGGGTCGCCGCCCGGCTCTGTGTTGTAATCCTCCTGATGAGCAATGTTCTGAAGATCGATATCTATACGTAGCCTCTGCGCTGAAAGCGCTGAAGCCGCCATGTCGAGAGAACTTATAAAAGCCATATCAAGCTCCGTATTCCATTATAAGGAACACGTTCCTCCTTTCAAACAATTATTTTATCCCTTTGAAACCGCTTTCCGTATCATTGAATAGTTGTTGTTAAGATAGTCCATAAGCGCGCCGTACTGATACTGCGCGTCTGCAAGAGCAGTCTGTTCCTTTTCCATGTCGACGTTGTTTCCGTCCATTATCTGATTGGTGTTGGTCTCGTACGTTGTAATAACGGACAGCTTGGGAGCCGTACCTCCGTTCATAAGGTTAGCCTCCTCGACCTGACCCTTATGACCGCAGAGATCGTGGGTAATGCCTCCGTGGTATTTGCACTTGCACCTTTCCTCCAGAAGAAGCTTGAACTCAACTGTTTTTGCCTTATAGTCGGGGGTATCAATGTTATTGAGGTTGTGATTTATAACTCTCTGCTTATACCATGTTGCGTCCAGAGCCTGTTCGGCAAGGCTGTGGGCAGAACTGTCAAAAAGTCCCATAAAAGTCAGTCCTTTCTGCGGAAGATGATCCCGCCAAAATTATACATATTTAATATAGATGTTAAGCGGATAATTATTCAATCATAAGTATACAACATTTTGAAAAAAAATGCAAGCGGAATACAAAATAAATCTCACAAACTATGTAAAAAATTTTAATGAAATTCTATTAATTTTCCCTAAACCACACAAAAAACTCCTTACTCTTATAAATTATCCCCATTTTACATCAAAAAATTTGTTAAATTTGCACAGCCACCTAACTTTATACATAAGGGAATAAAAATATATAACTTATACAAATTGTTAATATCCAGCCACAATCGTAAAAAAACAAGTGTTGGTAAAGCTATCCAACACTTAAAAAATTAATAGTTTTTTAAATAACAAAGGTCACTGCGGATACACTTCTCCGCTGTAAAAATTCGGGTTTATCTCCCTGATGTCGATAACGCCTCTTGCAGCGGCGTCAGCCTTTATCTCCTCGTAGGCGAAAGCACGGGCGGCATAATAGTACGGAAAAACATAAACTATGCCGAGAATACCAAAAGTAAATGATGACAATATATTCCAGCCAATGAAGCTGAGATTGAGGTAGAAAATATCCCACTTGTGACCGTCCATCATTATTTTGCTTAGCTCAATGGCACGGCTCGCCGGTATATTCGGGTTTTCCCCCTTTATGTACAAAGCCTGTGAGTAACTAAGGCTCTTGATTATCCCGGGTATTATAAACAGGAGCATCCACAAATAAGTAAAAACGCTGATGAGAACACCCGTGCCGATATTGCTCCAAAGGTGAGCCGGCTTGTAGGGAGACAATATCTCGCCGAGGGTGGTCTGACGGTAGATAGAGCTTCTGTACCAACCGAAAAGACCTATAATAAGGGGAAATTCCGCCGCAGCCATAAGTAAGCCGGCAGCGATAGAGACTATCGACAGCATCAGCGAGACGGCAGTAGTCCCCGCTGCGGAATAAGCCGCGGCTCTCATAAAAAGAACAAAAATAAAGCTGACTATCGTTATGAAAATTCTCAAAGCTATTCCGATAGCCATAGCCATTCCAAAGAAAATAAGTATCGACACTATCGAATTGCCCATGTTATTTTTGTAAAAAAGCCTCGCGTTGCTCTTTATCCTGCTGTGATCGTAACCCATAATACTTACCTCCGTAATCCAAATTTTAACATTTATCCCGTTATTTGCCGCCCCTTGACAGGGGCTATGCAGGGTAACGGTTCGCCGTATCCCGCATTGGGGCAGAACAATGGTGCAGGCTCAGTCTGCTGCCATTAATTTTACCATGACCGCTTTTTGCGCGTGAAGACGGTTCTCCGCCTCTTCAAAAATCTCGTTTGCGTGAGCCTCGAATACCTTTTCGGTAATTTCCTCCTCGCGGTGTGCGGGGAGACAGTGCTGCACCATAGCGTCAGACTTAGCCGCAGCCATTATCTCGTCGTTGACCTGATAGCCCTTGAAAGCAATACGGCGTTTCTCCGCTTCGCCCTCCTGACCCATGGAAGCCCACACGTCGGTGATGACAACGTCCGCATTTTCCGCAGCCTTAACGGGGGAGTCCGTCAGCTCAAAGCAGTCAAAGTCCTTTGCAAAGTCCAGCACCTGCTTGTCGGGGTGATAGCCCTCGGGACAAGCCACGGACACGGACATTCCAACCTTTAAACAGCCCACGATAAGGGAGTTCGCCATGTTGTTTCCGTCGCCTATAAAGCACATCTTCAGTCCGTCAAACTGACCCTTAAACTCACGTATAGTCATCAGATCCGCCAAAATCTGACAGGGGTGACAAAAGTCCGTAAGACCGTTTATAATGGGTATGCTGCCGTACTCCGCCAAGTCCTCAACTTCCTTTTGCTCAAAGGTACGTATCATAATGCCGTCCAGATAGCGGGACAAAACCCTCGCCGTGTCCTGCACAGGCTCGCCCCTGCCTATCTGCAAGTCATTTGAGGACAGAAACAGAGGATATCCTCCAAGCTGGTACATACCCGTCTCAAAGGAAACTCGGGTACGGGTGGACGCTTTCTGAAATATCATTCCAAGGGACTTGCCCTTCAGGTGGGGGTGAGGGATACCGTGCTTCAACTCATATTTAAGCTGGTCCGCAAGGTTGAGTATGTCGATAATTTCCTCTTTTGACAGGTCAAGCATTTTAAGTAAGTGTTTCATTATCATCATTTCCTTTCAGTATATTTGAAAAAACTATCCATTAAGTATTTTTTCTTCAAACTCGGCAATGGTCTTGTTAAGCCTTGCAGCGCACTTAAATGGAATGTTGTGTCCAGCGCCGTCCCACATATCATAGGTGCAGTGCGGGTTCTGCTGTGCGAGCGCTCGGACGGACTTTCTCGTGTCGGTAGGCTCTTTCATTCCGCATATTGCCGCAAGCGGCATTTCCAGCTCACGGTACTGAGGATAGTCCGAAAGCAAAATGCCGTTGTCAATAGACGCAAGTATGGATTTCATTGTCACCGTCTTGCAGAACTCGGCGTGCTCCTTCCGTTCCTCCTTGTCAAGCCCTGCTGTAAGACTGTTCAGTCCCGCAATAATGCCGCTGCGCATGGACTTTTCGTTGTCCGCCTGCTGCTTCATCATTCTTTCGACATCTGCGCTGTCCTTTATAAGCCAAGGGCTTATCAAAATTGCCCCGTTAAAAAGCTCAGAGTGTTTGCAAAGTATGGGCAGACAAAGCTGTGCGCCGAGGGAAAATCCCACAAGCGTGACCTTTTTCCCAAAGCTTTCAGCAAGCTCCGCGATCTGCTCAACGGCAAGGTTTACCGAAAAGGTAACGTCGCTGCTTCTGCCGAAGCCGGGAATATGCGGTACGATAACGCGGTAATCCTTTGAAAGCTTGTCGCACTGCCTTGCAAAGCAGTGCACAAAATTAGTACCGTGCAGGAACATTATCACAGGGCTGCCGCTGTCGCCGTATTTTTCATAATATATCATTCAAGTACCCTCCCGAGGATATCAAGTCCTCTGTCAATTTCATCGTATGTAATATTCAAAGGCGGCAGAAGCCTCAGCTTTTCCTTAGCCGTCAGAACAAGCAGACCGCTTTCAAGGCACCTTCCGCATACCTCGGAGGCTTTTTTGCTTTTAAAACGAATTCCCAGCATAAGACCGAGACCGTCCACGCCCTCGACCTCGGGTATCTCCGCAAGCTTTTTACGGAAGTATTCTCCCTTTTGGCGAACGTCCTCCAGAAATTCCTTTGTCGAAACCTTGCTCACCACCGCAAGTCCACCTGCGCAGGCAAGGGGATTTCCGCCGAACGTAGAGCCGTGATGTCCCGCCGCAAGTACTCCGCTGCACTTTTCGTCCGCGAGGCAAACGCCGACAGGCACGCCCCCCGCAACGCCCTTTGCAAGCGTTGTGATGTTGGGCTTAACGCCGTACTGCTCGGAAGTAAGAAAAGTACCGGTTCTGCCCGAGCCTGTCTGTACCTCGTCCGCAATAACAAGGATATCCTTTTCGGCGCATATGCGGAAAAGTTCCTCAACAAAATCCTTTTTAAGAGGATTAACGCCGCCCTCTCCCTGAACGAATTCAAGCATTACAGCGCAGACCCTATCATCAATTTTATTCCTCAAATCGTCAATATTATTCGCCTCGGCGTTTATAAATCCTCCGAGAAACGGAAAAAAATAATTGTGGAACACGTCCTGCCCCGTAGCGGAAAGTGTTGCAAGAGTCCTGCCGTGGAAGCTGTTTTTCAGCGTGATTATATTGTAACGCTCCGCGTCCTTGCCGTACTTGTCAAAGGAATATTTCCGCGCGATCTTTATAGCGCACTCGTTAGCCTCCGCGCCGCTGTTGCCGAAAAACATCTTGTCATAGCCTGTGACCTCCGCAAGCTTTGCGGCAAAATCCGCCTGAATTTTCGTATAGTAGTAGTTGGACGTGTGCTGCACCGCCCTTGCCTGTCTGCACACCGCGTCAACCCAGTCCTCATCGCAGTAGCCGAGAGAATTTGTACCGATACCGCTGCCGAAGTCGATGTACTCTTTTCCGTCCTCGCCGAAAGCACAACGTCCCTCGCCGCGCTCCATAACAAGAGGATACCGACCGTAAGTACCCATGACGTGTTCGTTGAATTTTTCTATAGTATTCATTTTGAAGTTCCTTTCCATTTAGAGATCAGGGAGCAGATAAAAAATTAAAAATGTAAATTTATGTTTATTATAAAATTATATCATTTTAATA
>CAMWVF010000030.1 GCA_947177545.1 uncultured Clostridia bacterium
CTATAATATAAGTACAATAATTAGTATACAGGCGGTGAAAATATGACTCAAGACGAATTTATAAAAAGGTACTATAAGTTAGATCATGTTCAAAAAAACACTATTGAGGAATTTATTTCTTCTTTTCAAACTGTTCAAACATACCGTCCACAAGACGACGTTGCTCTGGAGAAAGACGACTGTATTTTGAGTACAGGGCAATTGCTTCCGCCTGAAGATTATTCTCATCAAAAAGATAGTCGGTAATAATCTCAAGCTCTTGTTTCGTCAAAGTAGTTTTCCCTTTTTCCCATTCTGTTAGTTTTCCGCGATAACCGCCAATTAAATCACACAGGTATGACTTTTTTACCCCTCTTTTTTTTATTTGTTCTAATATTTCTTCTTTACTTTTTTCAATCAAATTTATCAGCTCCTATTGGTCTCTGATAAAAATCAGAATACAATACTTTTATATACTTTTCTTCCCCTTGCAGGTTGCAGGGGGATTTTTAGTTTTGTTTGACGGCAATTTATACAAATTCAAAATGTAAATTTGTGCTAACCGACAAAATTCTGATAAATATCAGAATTTTGCTTGATTTCTGATTAAAATCAGAGTATAATTTACATATAGTAAACCAACAGGGCATAGTAAATCCTTGGTTTACCGAATGGTACAAAAACATTGTATCATAAGAAACTTGAAAAAACAATAGAAAGTGAGGAAAATTTTGTGAACAAAGCAGAATTTATTCAAACTCTTTCGGGATATGTACCCGAAAAGCTGATTGACACACTTGCAGAAAACGCAGAGTGGGACGGACTTTTTATGATGAAAGCGAAAGCAAGCCCGATAAGCAAGCTTCCGACCATAACCTTAATACAGTACCGTTTGTGACATCTGATATAAAAAACAGAGGTCATAGGCAGAAATGTCAACGTAATTTCAAGGAGTTGAGAGCAAAAATCAAAGACGATGTAAAGAATTTTTCAGCAGAAAACACCGCTCCCACCAAACCCGAACCATTTAAAGCAAATCTAAGCATAGATTTGGATATTATGGTTAAAAACGCAAAGGAGGCTTGATATTTATGACACTCGGCGAAAACATTCGCAGAAAACGCCTTGAATACGACATTGAGCAGCAGGAGCTTGCACAGCGAGTAGGCATTAAAAACGCTATGCTCTGCCTTATAGAACACAATAAGCGCAAGCCGTCGCTTGATACTCTTAAAAAGCTTGCGGACGCACTGCACTGCTCCGTTGATGAGCTGCTCGGACGCAAGGCAAGCTAACCCACCACTAACTATTGTAAAGGAGATTATAATATGAAAGTAATGCACAATCCATCCATTGACATTAGGGTAAAATTTGAGGAGTACCTCAAAAACAGCAAGGAGCTTGTAAACTTCGCTTACGGCTCAAACAATCCCGAAGAAAGACGTTTTTATGTTGGCATAACATATTTGCCTGTGAACAACAACACCGCCGAGGTTTATTCGCTAAACCGCTATGATGTCGTTACATATGATGCCGAAAAAGACATCTTTGTATGTGATTATCAGCACCTCGATTACGAGAACGCTCTTTTCTATATGTCCAAAAGCATAAGAAAAACTACTCACGAAAACAAATAGCCGAAACGGAGCGCATCCGCTCCGTCTGCCGAGAATGACCGCTCGGTACTGATGATGGCAGGTCAAGGAAGTTGGTGAATATATGACAATTGAAGAGTTCCGCGCACAAATGCTTGAATATGCCTGCGGCGCGGGAAAGGCTCTAATGGATATTTCGGTCACTTCCGAATTGTTAGAGCAGGAACAGGTCAGGAAGAATGCTTCCACCATTCTTGTGATCCTGACCGAAACTGAGGATTTCCTCAAAACCTTTAATATCGTTCATAAGAACGAGTGTTCCAACTCTTAATATCAGTATAACAGAAGTTGGTGCAAAATGCAAGTGTTTTTCCAAAATTTTTTCGGGAGGTGTGGATTTTTTGGACTATTTGACTGTTAGGGAAGTTGCGGAGCTTAAAGGGTGCTCTGAACAGTACATAAAAAAGATTGTCAAAGACGGCAAAATGGAGGCTGTTACCGAGCAAAACGAAAAGAACCGCCCTAAATATCTTATCCCCGTCTCTGCACTTCCCGAACCCCTGCAAATGAAGTATTACGGCAAGCTGACCTCGGAGGCACAGTTATGCCTGCCAAAGGTGCAGGAGACAGAGCAGCCTCCGGTCAAGCGCACCAAAGCAGCGGTTAAAAAGGAATTCGGCGAATTCAACGCCGAGGAACGGGAGATGATCACCTTTTGGACTGACCTGCTCCGCGAGTGGCAGATACGCCGCATGGAGTACGACAACTGTGCCGAGGGCGACATGGTATTTATTGCCGAGACAAAACGGCTGCGGCGGGCTTACCTTGCGGAACATAACATATCGCTTAGCCGTGATATCCTGTACCGCAAGTACAGAGCCTACAAGGACAACAATTTGCAGGGCTTGACCGAGAACCGCGGCGGGTGGAATAAAGGTCAGACGAGTATTCCGCAGCCCGTGATAGAGTGTTTTAACGCTTTGTATCTCAGCGGCGCACGGCTTCCTGTTGCGGACTGCTATCGTGAAACGAAATCCTTTGTATACGATAATTACCCCGAGTATCTGCCCTTTATGGCAAGCGAGAGGACGTTCCGCAGACTTACAGATAAAATTTATCCTGCTGTTGTGAAGTTTTTCCGATACGGCGAAAAGGCTTGCATTGATGAGTGTCTGCCATACATAGAACGTCTTTACGACGACATTGAAGCCAACGACGTTTGGGTCGCCGATAACCACACCTTTGACTTTATCACCCGCACCGACAGCGGCGAGAAAACCCACAGACTTTATGTCACGGGAATTATGGACGCAAAAACGGGGATGCTTGTTGGGTGGAATATTACCGAAACGCCTAACTCCCATTCGACGGTGCTTGCTTTGCGGCACGCAATACAGCGGTGCGGTATACCCAAAATTCTATATGTCGATAACGGTCGCGAGTTCCTTACATGGGATATCGGCGGCAAGGGACACCGTACCCGCAAGAAGCAGGCAGACGTTGAACATCCCCCCACCATACTCGACCTGCTTGGCATTAAAATGCGGAACGCTATTCCCCAAAACGGTCGTGCAAAGCCTATTGAGAGAATGTTCCTTACACTGAAAAACACCATTTCCCGCCTTGTGGAAACATTTACGGGCGGCAATATCATAGAACGTCCCGAAAGCCTTAAATATCAGCTTAAACACGGGTACGTACCCTATGACTGGCAGATAAGGGAGCAGCTTGACATACTTTTCGACGGTCAGTACAACGCCTCTCCTTACGGTGGATACGAGCGGCAGTTCAAGGGCATGAGCCGCGCCGAGGCATGGTGCAAATCCATACAGCGGCGTACCTTGCGAATGTGTGACGAAAGCACACTGAACCTGCTCCTTATGCGGCATACAGGTTATCAGAAAGTAAGAGAAAACGGGGTGTACATTACAATTTCAGGAGAAAAGCTTTGGTACAACTGCGGCGAGGAAAACTGGAAATGGGTGGACAGAGAGGTATATGTGCGTTACGACCCTGCGGAGCTTGAATATGTCCGCATTTATGACAAGGAAGATACGTATATCGGCTCTTGGAAAATGGACTTGAGCGTATTTGTGGATTACATTACCATTAATAAAGACGACATTGCGGCGCGGCAGCGGCTTATCGCACGACAGATACGCGCGGTCAAGGAATGCGGCGCGGAGCTTACGGGCGGTCTCAAGATAGACGCGCTGGCTCTGGCTGTTGCCGAGGCGCAAAGGAATATCGGCAAGGTAAAATTTGCGCCTCCCGCAAGCATTGAACCCGTTATTGTAAATGAGGAGCCTGCGGCACTCTTAAAGGCTTCGGGCAGCGACATTGTGGAGATAGACCTTGAAGCTATGGCTCGGAAAGCCGCAAGAAACAGAAACATCACATTTGATTTTGATAAGGAGTGATCTTATGTACACAGAAGAACAGCAGCGTATTATTGACAGGCTGGAGGAATTTATAAAGGAATATCCGTCCCAGAACGAGGCGGCGTCAGTCCTCGGAATATCGGCGCAGATACTTACGCCGCTACGCAAGGGCACGTATAAGGGTACGGTGGATAAGTACCTTAACAAGCTTGCGGCATACTTTAACATCAAGGCTGACCTTGGAAATACCTACCACGAGATAGAGTATGCACACACTTCCATATCCAAAAAGGTGTACGATACAATACGTATTTGTCACGTAAAGGGCGGTCTTGCGGTTTATGCGGGAGACGCGGGTATCGGCAAGACAAAGGCAGCGCAGAAATACGTTCGGGACAATCCCGACAGCGCGGTATACATATCTGTTAATCCTTGTTTAACGTCCATTAAAAGCACGTTAAAACTCCTTGCAAGCAAACTTGGCGCACCAACTGCCTCGACCCTTGACGAACTGTGGATAAATATTGCGGGCAAGCTTTCCGACGGAATGATACTTATTTTTGACGAGGCGCAGCACCTGCCGATAAAGACTATAGAAACGCTGCGATCCTTTTCCGATTATTTCAGAGACAGCAATCAGACCCTCGGCATTATTTTCATAGGCAATCATGAAACGGTCAGACGGCTTGGCAGCAACAAAAAGGCAGATTTTGCGCAGATACGCAACCGTACCAAGCAAACAAGGGTATGCTCGGTAAAGCAGATAAAACGTGATGATATTTGCCTGCTGTTCCCTATCCTCACGGACAACCGCATGGACGCGGAAATAGAGTTCCTTTGGAGGATATCACAGACCCAGCAGGCTCTTCGGGGAGCGGTAAACCTTTTTTCAAACGCTTATGACAACAATCAGTACGACATCAAGGGACTTGTTGCAATGGCGAAATTTATGGAGCTTGACCTTGCGGGGCTTGACATTAAGGCAATTGCGGCAAAGGGGGCGAGTGCATGAGACCCACACGCCCCACGCGGAGGCAAAAGCAGATAATAGACAGCCTGCGGCTGACGGTATCGAATTATCTGGTCGTTTCGGAGACCGACACGGTAATTACCCTGTATAATAAATCCACGGGAAAAACTATATCACGATACAAAAAGGAGAAAAAGCTATGAAATACAATGTAAATTTAAGAGTTGAGACCAGCTCGGGCGTTGCGATTGAGCCGTACTACGTGACGGCGGGAAACAGGAAGTCGGCGGAATCCATTGCCGCGGCGGAGGCTATCCGCAGGCACGGTCACGACAATGTCATCGAGATTTCGTCGGTGTCGGTCACGGAGGTGTCTCATGCGGTTGCATAGAATTGTTCGGGACGTTATCATTTTTCTTTTAGGTGCAACGCTATACGGCTTCATCAGCGAGGCGGTCAAGGCTTCCGCAAGCCGCGAGGTCGGTAATTTCGGCGGCGAGGTTCTTATCCTGCCGCTTATGGCTGGACTTGTATGGCTTGGGTGGGAGTTGCGGAAAAATTATAAATAGGAGGATTTTTATGGAAAACGTAAAATACATACTTATCGTATCGCAGTACTATTATTCGCACCACTGTTTTGCGGTGTCGGCAACTGAGGATAATTTTCGGGAAAAGGCTTTGACCCTTATTGAAAAGCTGGAGGATTACAAGCGCAGCGAGGACGATCAGAGGGAGTACAGCTATGGCTATCCGCGCGATGAGGCGTACACCAACATAAGCTTCCGCTGGAATGTAAACGATGTGGGCGATATATATTTTATTCCTTGTCAGTCGGTTTTGGCTGCACTTAATAATGCGGCGGAATACAATTCGGAACTTCAATATGTTAAAAAATTCAATGTCAGGGGTATGCCTAAAAAACGTCTTGCTCAGATAGAAGCGGCGGTTTCTAAACATCATCGCTATTGCGACATACGAGATATTGTCGAAAGTATTTTTGAAATACTTTAACGGGGACGTGTTCCCCGCCTTAATGCGGCTTAACGTTACGTTAAACGGTGACAAGCCCGTGACCGACCTTTTGTCGGATACGCAGAGTCAAGGCAAAATAAAGATATGGAGGTACAGCATATGGCATTAATTAAGTACAAAAAATTATCTAAGGCGCGGGGCGTGACTGTCCCCAAAGACTTAGCGGCAAACCTCGGAATGTTTGCGGGAGCTGCCGTCGATCTGGTGGAAATGAAAGAGGGCATACTGCTCCGCAAGCACGTTCCGACCTGTGTTTTCTGCGGGTCTGTAGAATCCGTGGACACGGTCAAGGGTAAGGAAATATGCGCAAAATGCGCCTGCGAAATGAGAGAGGAGATAAACAGCAAGTATGCTTAATTCTACAGAAATATCCTCAAAGGTCGACCGCATGGCGGAAATAAAGCGGCAGATCGCGGTTTTAAAGTCCGAAGCGGACAGCATTGAAGCGGAGCTGCTGAAACAATTTGAGGCTGACGTTGAGGACACGAAGTACCGCACTGTTAAATATTCGGGAAACGGTGCGTCGGTCATTGCGAATTATGCCGACAAGGTCGCTCTGGTATATCCGTCCATGCTGAAAAAGATTTTCGGCGAGGCTTACAAGGACGTTGTTACCGAGGAGACTTCCTACAAGCTTTCGGCAAACGCAAAGCGGCTCCTTGCGGCGTTGTACAAAAAGGACTATATGCAGGGGGCAACCGTCGAGGAGGCTTTACAGCGCATTGCTCCCGATGATAAAACGCTGAAGGTCATGCTGAAACGCGTCAAGGGCAAGAATTTTGAGGGTGATAAAAACAACCTTGTGAAGCTTGCAGGGCTGGACGAAAACGGAGCGTCCGATTATGCGTTTATGATTTCCGAAGCGGCGGCATGGCAGGAATTTGAACGGCTGCTGGCGGCAAGCGGAGGCGTTTCCGAGGAACGCATCGCGGAGGTGCTGGAGTACATAAACGCAGCGGTCACCGTTGAGGAAACTCCGAAAATAACGGTTACAGAATAATTTAAGGCGGGAGAAATCCCGCTTTAATGCGATTGGAGGCGAGTATATGGAAATGCGGGAATTTGTTGCGGGGTGTCGGGAATGTGACCCCCGCGCCGAACCCGAACGTGCCGCCGAGCTGTTGAAGAAAGCTTCCGAGCTGGGCGAAGCTATCCTGAAACAGCGTGAGAAGTCCGCCGCGGTGCCTTATCAGCAGATCGTTGACGCATATAACCAAAACTGCGGCAGTCTCCCGAAAGCCACAAAGCTTACCGACAAACGGAAGCGCGCTATACGAACGTGCATGATGCAGGGATATACACCTACTGAAATATATGAGGCTTTCCAAAAGGCGGCTTCAACGCCGTTTCTGACGGGTCAGAACGAGCGCGGGTGGCGTGCGAATTTTGATTTTATCATCAAGCCCGACAATATGCAAAAAATCCTTGAGGAGGCTTACGGTTCGGCAGCTCCACAGGAGGAGCATTCTTACAATGTGGATTTGATCGTGCAGCACGCCATGTACAATACACCGAAAATTCGGGGAAAGGAGTGATTTTATGACAAACGCCCAGCGCAAGATTATTTTCGGAATGTGCAAGACCCTCGGCATGAGCGAGGACGACCGCCGCGCTCTGATCTACAGCGTGACGGGCAGTGAATCCACAAAGGAGCTTACGGACATTCAGACCGAGGAGGTTATCGGGGAGCTTAAGAAGCGGTGCGGTACTGCCGCGGCTCCGTCCGAGAAGCGTAATTTCATAGTTCATAAGCCCGAGGTGGCGGATATGATATCAAACGACCAAAAGGATTGCGCGTTTGCATTATTATTTGAATTAAAAAAATATGACAAAACACCTTCCAATGCTTCAAACGGCGCGAGAATGGCGGGTATAATCCGAAAAGAGTTAAAAATATCTGCAATTGAGGGCGATCATTTATGGGATTGGGTGGACGCTAAATCCGCATGGAAGCTTATTGAAGTTTTGAAAGGCTATGTTAATTCAGCTAAGAAAAAAGCAGAGAGGAGGAAAAATCATGACAAAGGAAGAATGGACGGAAGCCGAAAATGAAATGAGCACCCCGTACGGTATGGTCGATTTGAAAATTGACGAGTACGATGTTTCGCTAAGAATTGCAAAAAACGGTAATTTAAAATATTGTATTGCTGTTTATGTTAATGGGTATATAAAAGGCGAATGGGCTTTAAATGATTGTGAAATTCGCCGTAAATTTTATCGTTGCAGCACAAAAAGTGCCGTCAGCAAAAAAGAAAAAGATAAAATTTTTAAGGGTGTAAGCAAAAAGCGACGTGAAGAATTTGAAGCTAAAAATTATGACCTTATGCACTATAAATATTATGAACCATATTTTTCTTCGTTCAAAACTTTAAAATCACATT
>CAMWVF010000031.1 GCA_947177545.1 uncultured Clostridia bacterium
GGCGCGTTTGTACCCACAACGATATGACCGCAGTTTCTGCACTCCCAGACCTTGCCCTCGCTCTTTTTAAAGACCTCCTGCGCCTCAACGTTGTGAAGCAGAGCGCGGTAACGCTCCTCATGGCGCTTTTCGATAGCTCCCACTGCACGGAATTTTTTCGCAAGCTCCGTGAAGCCCTCCGCTTCGGCAGTCTTGGCGAAATCCTCATACATATCAGTCCACTCAAAGTTCTCGCCGTCAGCAGCCGCGCCGAGGTTTTCAGCTGTACTGCCAATGCCGTTTAATTCCTTGAACCACATTTTAGCGTGTTCCTTTTCATTGTCCGCCGTTTTCAGAAATATTGCGGATATCTGCTCAAAGCCCTCTTTCTTAGCCTTTGAAGCGAAATATGTATACTTATTCCTTGCCTGTGACTCCCCTGCGAAAGCAGCCTCGAGATTTTTTTCGGTCTGCGTGCCTGCATACTTGTTTGCCATAAAAAATTCCTCCGATTTCAAAATTTATATTAATCCTGATCACCAATGAAAAGTGTATAAAAAGTCAGGCAAAAATTTGCATATATGATTTTAGCGCAGATTTTTTATTTACACTTTTCGTTGGTGATCAGGATAAGTATATCATATTTTGCGGTCAAAAGCAATTGGCAATCATGCCCAACTTTTTCGTGGTTTTGCACAAAGTAAAATATACGCTATCGGAGTTTGACAAATTTACAGGGCGTTATTTTCTCCACCGCTTCAGATTCGGGAAGGTTTTCATCATCTCCGCCCTTGCCTCGTCGGGGGTAAGGTTCGTCCCGTCCTCCCTGTTCATTTCGTCAAGGAACTGCAAATTGCTTTCTATCATTTCCTCCATAGTCTCGTCCTTTGAGAATTTTCCGTCAGGGAAACAGTATTTGCAGTATTCGCTGTTGGGACTGCCGTCCGCGTTCTTTCCGAAAAGCTCCGGCTGCATATTCATTCCGCAGCTTTGACATACATAAGTATCCATGTGATAGCCTCCTGTAACTTCAATAATATTATTATCGGGGTCGGTAAGGTGAAAATAGTGATATGTGGGGTATGCCTCGCGTATCTCGGTAACATGACCGATATTCAGGGACATTACCCGCTCATGCTCCATAGCCAAGTCCTCCACCCAGTAGTTCTGCACAAACTTGTATGGACTGTCAAGGTCGGTGCAGTGTCCGATAAGATTGCTTTCGTTCATAAGGGAAATGCACTTGTTGTCAAAATAGAACGAAACGAATTTGTTTCCGCTTCGGCAGCGTCCGTCTGCCGTTACACGGAGAAATTTTTCGTAGAACTCCACGGACTTTTCAAAATCCTTTACCACAAGGTAAACGCTGCCCAAGTGCAGAGGGTTTGGGTTTTCATCAGCAGGGACGTTCCTAAGCAGAATGGTATCGGTGGAAACGTCGAACAGTTCGCTCATGCGGATAATTTTATCCACATCTGGGACAGCTTGTCCCAGCTCCCATTTTGAAATTGACTGTCTTGATACCTCCAAAAATTCTGCAAAACGTTCCTGCGTAAGCCCCTTTTCGATACGCAGCTTTTGTATCTGCTCGCCTATTGTCATATCCTTTCGACCGCCTTTCATTTTATTGTGTCTTTATTATACTGCATAATTTCAAAAAAATCTACCAATCCGAATTGGAACTTTCGCAACTGTCGGTTGACAAAAAAGGCGGGGAAAAATCCCTCGCCTTTTGTTTGAAAATTTATTCCGCGTCCTGCAAAGCGTCGTAGCCGCTTTCGCCTGTGCGCACTCTGATAACGTCCTCAACGTCGTAAACAAAAATCTTTCCGTCGCCGATGTGTCCCGTGTAGAGAGCCTTTCTTGCCGCTTCCACAACCGTATCAACGGGTACTTTAGATACCACAACTTCAACTTTTACCTTTGGCAGCAGCGTTGCTTCAACGGGTACTCCGCGGTACATTTCCCCTGCGCCCTTCTGTGTTCCGCAGCCAAGAACCTGCGTTACCGTAAAGCCTGTTACGCCTACATTGCTAAGTTCACGCTTAAGCACTTCAAACTTGTTTTGTTTGCACACAATGGAAATTCTTGTATATTTATTTTTCTCAGTACTGCTCCGCTCGATATTTGGTCTTTCCGCAATTTTTATTTCTGCCGGAACTTCCTCCGGAGCATTTTCCTCGCTTGTCTTGCCTGTGAAAATTGAGATAGAGTTAGGCATAAAGTCCGCATAAGAGGATACAAGACCGTGCTCTGTAACGTCCAAACCGCGTGTCTCTTCTTCAACAGAAGCGCGGAGACCGATTGTGTGCTTGATAACAAGGAATGTAATAGTTATAGCAACAGCAGTCCAAGCCGCTACTGCAAGTACAGCAAGAGCCTGCAAGCCAAGCTGGCTGAAGCCGCCGCCGTAGAAAAGTCCGTTTATTTCGCAGTCGGGAGCGGAGGTCGTTGCAAAAAGACCGACTGCAAGAGTACCCCATATACCGTTCATCATATGTACCGCAACTGCGCCCACAGGGTCGTCAATGTGGAGCTTCTGATCGAGAAGCCATACGCCGAATATTACCAGAAGTCCCGAAACGATTCCAACCATTGCAGAGCCGAAGCAGTCCATTACATCGCAGCCTGCGGTGATACCGACAAGTCCAGCCAAAGAAGCGTTAAGACACATTGAAACGTCGGGCTTGCCGTACTTTACCCATGTAAAAATCATGCATACAAGAGTTGCAACTGCGGGAGCTACAGTTGTTGTAAGAAATATTGAGCCAAGCTGCGGGAGCGATGTTGCAGCCGCGCCGTTAAATCCGTACCAGCCGAACCACAGGATAAAGCAGCCAAGCGCGCCAAGCGTCAGGGAGTGTCCCGGGATAGCGTTTACCTTTGTGACCTTGCCCGTTTTTTTGTCTGTAACAAACTTGCCGATACGCGGTCCGAGAATTTTTGCGCCGATAAGCGCGGAAACGCCGCCTACCATGTGTATCGCACAGGAGCCTGCAAAATCGTGGAAGCCAAGCTGTGCGAGCCAGCCGCCGCCCCATATCCAGTGTGCTTCAATGGGGTATATCAGCGCGCTGATAATGCCAGAATAGATACAGTAGGAAAGGAACTTTGTTCTTTCCGCCATTGCGCCCGAAACAATTGTCGCTGTTGTTGCGCAGAAAACCATGTTGAAAACAAACGCCGACCAGTCGAAATTTTCATATGCCGTAAATATGTCAAATCCCGGCTTGCCGATAAGACCCGCAACGTCCTCGCCGAAAAGCAGTCCGAAGCCGATAAGAATGAACATCGGCACGCCTATACAGAAGTCCATAAGGTTTTTCATGATGATGTTTGCTGCGTTTTTCGCGCGGGTGAAGCCTGTCTCCACCATTGCGAAGCCTGCCTGCATAAAGAATACCAGTGCCGCGCCGATCAAAAACCATACTGCGAAAACCTCGCTTGTGACCGCGCCCGAAATCGTGTCAATAATATTTGCGTCCATGTTGAATCCCTCCTAAAATTATACACACGAAATGCAAAAACGCTGTAAGCAACTGCTCCATTGCAGCGTGCTTACAGCGCCCTTGCTGTTTTCTATGGTTTTATTATATAACATCTGCACTCGTTTGTCAAGGCTTTTTTTGAAATTTATGCAATATTATCTTTATAAACTTGCATTTTGTATTATTTTTGTTACAATAATCAAAATATATTGCAAGTTTATGTATATCAAGTTGCAAATTAGAATATTCTTACCATTAGCTTGGATTTCAAGCAACAGACGGCAATGCGACAAAGAGTGCAAAGCCGTGTTTATACAGCTTTGCACTCTTGTAAGTATATTAATTTTCGGGCATTTCCTCCGCGGAATTATCGTCTGAATACGGCTCTGTCTCTGTTTCCGAGGTCATCTCCGTTTCGGGTGACGTTTCTGTTTCCGTCTCTGTTTCCGTGACAGTTTCGGGGACAGTGGTCTCAACCCTCTTTGCAGGCTCATAACTGCCGCTGTCGGGCAAGATAACGATAGCCTGACGGTACATCTGCTCGTATCTCGTCTCAAACCTGTTGATGTTATAGTCGATTATCCCTTTCATTGGGTCGTTGAGTGTAACCAGATCGCCGCTCATATTAAACCCCGCCAGCACAAAGCAATGCTCGTTTAAGTACCAGTCCAGCTGCTCACCCGTGGCATTGTCGTACCATGTTTCGTAGTACTCGGGTTCTATCATGCCGTCCGTCGCCCAGCACAGGACGGGAGTACCCTCCGCAAGATAATCGTACAGCACGTCGGGGTGTGAACCCGAAATATTTTTTACCGTAAACCCGCCGCCGTGATCCGCGATATAAGCGTTCGCCGCCTTTTCGATAGCATTGGCAAAGCAGCCGTACCCTCTGCTGAAAGGGTCGCCGATAAAGTAATCGAAAAAGCTGTCCTTGTAGGTCTTGCCGTCCTCGGTACGGGCGTTGCCCCAACTTACAGGGAGGTAATTTCTTGCAAGGTCGGTCTTGTCCGCGTCGAAGCCGCAGTACCGCAGAAGAATGGTAAGTGCGGTAATCTCACAGCCCACAGGCAGCTCGGGGATCTGCAAAATGTTCTCCATGTCAATGTATACGGAATTATTGTCGTAATCCTTTCGGACGCGGCTTGTTATGATAGTCCTGCTTGCGGAAGTCTCGGCAGTACTGTCCGTACTGCCGCTCTCATCGGGAGGAACGGTCTCGGAGGTCTCCATGCTTTTCGGAAACTGCATTTCCGTTTCGGGGACAGTGGTCTGCTCCCCCTCTGTTTCGGACTCTGAAGATGCGCTGTATGTATAATCGTCCAACGGCATATCCGCGCTTACGGTATCTGACTCAAACCTGCCCGTTACCGCCATTAAAACCACCGCCAGCAAAATTATCAGCAGTACTGAAAGCAAGGTCAGCCGAATAATAAGCGCGTTGGTTATCTTTGTCTTTTTCAAAAGCATACTCCTTTACGGCGTTATTATTATACCCCCGCCAAACAGCAGGGGTATATGCGTTAATCATATATCTGTATTGTTATGTCAGGCTCGTTTGTCATATAGGTCTCCTCGGTAGTTACGGGAGGGTCGGTAGGAATATCCGGCATTTCCGTAACTGGAGGCTCAGTCTCCGTAGGCTCTGTCTCGGTCTTGGGAGGATTTTTGGCAACAAATACCGTAAGTATCTCTCCCGCCTCAACGTCTATCTTCTCGCCCGGCTCCTTGCTTAGGTCATCGACATAACCCTCTAAGGTATCCTCGGTCTCGACCTCCTGTTCCTCGTACTTTATTCCCAATTCGCCCAGCTTTGCAAAATAGTCCTTCTTTGAAAGACCCAAAAAATCAGGTATAACTATATATTTCGGACCCAGACTTACCTTTACGGTGATCTCCGTACCGTCGGGGTAGGTCTCTCTTTCCGCTATCGACTGCTCGAATATCTGACCCTTTGGATAAGTGTCGTTATATTCGTATTCCGCCGTAAAAATAAGGTTGCTGTAAGCGTCCGACTTGCTTATAACGTCGTAATTCCTGCCCGTCAGGTCGTTCATAACATAGACCATAGCGTTTGCCGTTGTGGAAACGGGAGCGGTCAAAGGCGGTTCAGTCATAGGCTCAAGACTTATTGAGGTCGTCTCGGAATAGCTGCCGTCATAATCTGAAATTGCGGAAATACCCGTCGTATTCGGTCTCGATCCGCTGCTCATGTCTTCAAGCTTGATTATCATAAATATCATTAAAAAGCCCAGTATAAGGATTACAGCAATAACCGCAATAAACACGCCGTGTCTGCTTGGAGGGGCTTTTTTCTTTTTGCTCCCCGCGGACATATGCTGCCTCGGGATAGATATAGTCTGTGTGCTTGAAGAGGAAAGCCTTACAGAGCCGTATTCGGGCTGCTCAAAAAGCTGGGTCACAAGCTCGGTAATTGTCTGTATCCTTACTTCGCCGCTCATGCACATACCGTTCATAATGACCTTGGAAACGTTCCTCGGGATATTGGGATTTACTTTTGCAGGCTCTATAAGGTTGTCGCTGGACTTCCTGCTTGCGGCGTCCGTGGGGACAACACCCGTAAGTATTCTGTACAAAAGCGCTGAAATGCCGTAAACGTCCGTCCATGTACCCTGCCAGTTGTTGGAGCTGTACTGCTCGGGAGCGGCATAGCCGTTGTAAAGCTCGGGAACAAGCTCGGTGTTTGCTGTTCTTGCGTCCGCAATGCAGAAGCCTATGAGCTTAAGTTCGCCCTTGTCGGTGATAAATATGTTTTCTGGGGAAAGTCCTCGGTGGACAAGCCCCGCATTGTGGACAAGGGAAAGTGTCGTAAATATAGGAGGAAAAAGACGTTTTACTTCGTCCCATGTTAATTCTCCCGAATTTTGTTTGAGGTACTCACCCAAGGTCTGACCCTCAAGCAAAGCGAACACCGCATATGCTGTGTTATTGTCGCCAAACATATCTATAGCGGCGTTGACGTGGTTGAGAGTGCGCATTTTGGAGAGGGTCTTGTTAAGCTCCACAAACTCGGACAAAAAGGTCTTGTACTGCGGCATATACCTCGGGTCGACTTTTATAACGGGACTGTTTTTCTCTCTTTCGCAGAGCGAATCGGGCATATACTCCTTAATAGTTACCTTCGTCTCGGTAATAGTATCAAAAGCGATATAGCAGGCGCTTTCTCCGTTGTATGACCGGAGCTTGCCGACAATATACCTGTCGTTCAGCATAGTCCCGGGTTCAAGATAAGACGGAAGATGGGGCGCGCCCACTCTGTAGCCGCAGTTACGGCAAGTCTCGGCGTTTTCTTCGATAGGCTCCATACAGCCGTAGCAAAGATTTAAACGATCCAAATTCCCTCCTCCTTTCTTTCGGTAATATCTTTCTGAAAGTAATAATATCAGCAAACTGCTCACTTGTCAATATTTTTAGCAATTTTGTAGCCAAATTGTAATATTTAAGCTTAAACGGTTACAAATTCAGCCTAAAAGGTTACAAACTTTTTAACCTTTTAATTATAACAGTAAAAAGCTTGTTCGTCAAGCAATGTTACATCACTGCGGTAAAAATATGTTAAATTTAATAGATTTAATGGAATTCTTAATTATTTTTTTGGTAAAGCTCGCAATTCTATTGCAGAAAAAAGTCTTCGCCGTCAGGATATGTATTACCGTTTGTTTTAATAGCCCGCAAGATACGGGTAAGATACAGCCGTATCTTCCGTACATACGCCGTGGAGAGTCATTCCCACTCAAATAAAAATTTATCTTATCGAAAAAGCCGCAGCACTGAAACAACTGCGGCTTTGCTCATAATATCAAATCAATCAATAGGCTTCATAGTTGGGAACAGCAGAACGTCCCTGATAGACGCGCTGTCCGTAAGAAGCATTACCAGTCTGTCAAGACCGAAGCCCAGACCGCCTGTAGGAGGCATACCGTACTCCAGAGCGGTGACAAAATCCTCGTCCACCGAAGCGTTTGCACCTTGGGCACGCTTTGCTTCAACTTGCTTTACAAAACGCTCCCTCTGGTCGATAGGGTCGTTAAGCTCGGAGAACGCGTTGCCCATTTCACGGCAGTATATAAAGTACTCAAAACGCTCTGTAAACGCTGGGTCGGAGGGCTTTCTCTTTGCAAGCGGAGAATTCTCCACAGGGTAATCGTAAATGATAGTTGGCTGGACAAGCTTGTCCTCAACAAACGCCTCAAAGAACGCAATAAGAACGTGTCCCTTTGTTGCGCCTGCGCCCTCGTCGACCTCAACACCCTTTGACTTGGCGCAGGCTCTTGCCGCCTCATCGTCCGCCCAGTCGTTGTAGTCCACCCCTGCGTACTTCTTGACAGCTTCAATCATGGTAAGTCTTTCCCAAGGCGAAGCCATGTCGATTTCCGTACCCTGATAAGTAATAACACCCTTGCCGCAGATTTTCAGAGTAAGCTCGCGGTACATTTCCTCAATCAAGTCCATCATGCCGATGTAATCGGTGTACGCCTGATACATCTCAATAGATGTAAACTCGGGGTTGTGAGAAGTATCCATACCCTCGTTACGGAAGATCCTTCCCACCTCGTAAACCTTGTCAAAGCCGCCTACAATAAGCCTTTTGAGGTACAGCTCCGTCTCAATGCGAAGGTACATATCAATATCGAGAGCATTGTGGTGGGTCTTGAAGGGTCTTGCCGCCGCACCTATTTCAAGAGTGTGGAGCACAGGCGTATCAACCTCAAGATACCCCCTGCTGTCAAGAAAGCTTCTTATCTCACGCAGGATACGGCTCCTGTTCACAAAGGTCTGCTTAACGTCGGGGTTGCATATAAGGTCAACATAACGCTGACGGTAGCGCATATCCTGATCC
>CAMWVF010000032.1 GCA_947177545.1 uncultured Clostridia bacterium
CTATAACCCTACCCTAAACCTTTGCGTTGCAATATGCAAAGCGTTGGGGAAAACGTTGGACGAGGTATTCTGGGAAAACGGGGACAGTTGAAAGTTATTTGTGAAAGGAAGATCGTTATGGCTAAAAAAGATAGAGTAAATGTCAATTGGGAAGAACGTATATTTGCCGATGAAATGCAGAAAACCTTAAGCTACGAGTTGGAGCATAAAAGCCTATGGCTGTGGTACGTCTTAAATTCCCTTGCAATGTTTTTTTCAATATTTATTTTTGTTTGTACGGAAGACCCCGAATGGGCAATACCGCCGTCTATACAAATTCTGCTTTTGGCGCAGTACGGCATAATGTATTTCTGCCTGTCGCTTTATAATATCCGCGCGGCAAGAAAGGGAGTGATGAATTCGTTTTCGCTGTGGCAGAAGGGCGGCAAAGGATTACTGTGGTTTGTCGGATTTACAAATGTTTTTGCGCCAATGAATTTTATTATAACTTATCTTATGGGAAAAGGCTATAACAGGGAGCAGCAAAAAGCATATCTGCCGTTTTTTACGGTATGGTTCTGCATGAGTATGGCGTACTACATAATAAGTTCATGCTGCGTGTATAAAAACAAAAAAGTTCGCGACAGCCTTGCCGCTGACGATGAAAACGGGGAGGAATAATTATGAACGGTAAAATTAAAGACGATTACTTCGGCGAAAAGGTCATTGCGGACGAAATGCAGAGAACATTAAGCTTTGAACTTGAGCACAAAAGCTTTCGTATTTGGTATGTCCTTAACATGGTGATAATGCTTATTGTGTACCTCGTTTTCATTTGGGACGGGATAAGCGATCCGACCGTAACTCCTGCAATGCAGGTCATCATAATGCTTTTTTACGGGGTAATGCTTTTCAGCCTTTCGCTGTACAATTACCGCGCCGCAAGCATGGGCGTGCTGGACGCTTTTGCCTCCAAATACCAAAAGGGAACAGGTATCGACAACCAAGCTGTGGAGGAAGAACAGCGTCCCAATATAAAGATGTATCTTTTGTCATCGTACAGCCTTGTAACGCCCGCAAGCGGCTTAGGAAGTACCAATTGCCATTTTAAATTCTTTTTGGTATGGCTTATACTTGCCTTTGCCTATGAAGTTTTTACAATATTCTGCGTGAGAAAAAACAAAAAAGTCCGCGACAGCCTTGCCGCTGACGATGAAAACGAGGAGGAATAATTATGGAAAATAAAAACATTGAAAATAATGTGCAAATGGACACATACGACAAGATTTTTCCCGGGGTGGGCAACGGCGGACTTTTCAGCGAAAGCGGTCTTGACGAAATGCAGAAAGCGGTTAGCCGCGAGGAGGGTTTTAAGTTATTCCGCACGTTTTTTTGGGTGATTTATCTTTTTTCAGCGCTGATGCTTATGGCTGCGTCCGCCCTTGAAAGCGTGCCGTTTACAGCGATAAGCGCAGGACTTATGGCATTGTGTACGGTTTTCTACCTTATTTATGCTGCAAAAATTTCCTCAAAGGGAGCATTGAACCGTAAATTTGCGGAAAGTATGTCGAAGAAGTATGTTATGATTTCCGGAATATTTGTGCTGGCGGTATGGCTGTTTATATTTTTGGTCAAAAAAAGCACGGAGGTTGAAGTGGTTGCAATTTGGTCAAATACGGCTGTTATGTATATCGGCAACTATTTCTGCTCAAAACGGAATATGAAAGTCCTTGAAAAAATGCTTAACGATGACAGCGCGGGAGAATGATCATACATCAAAAACGTTTGGCGTCCCGCTTAAGGACGCCAAACGTTTTATTTATTAAATAAGAGCCGCAAAACAATAAACCGAACCAATTTGTACGGACAGTACGCATCACGTATAGTAAGCCTGCCTTCAATATTCGCTGATATAAGTCTGATTTTTTTAATTTTAATATGTATGATTTGCTCCCGGCTGCATTTACCATATAAATAGCAGATGTAACATCAGCCAATACGATATAAAGCCCGCCGCTATTGCAGCAAGACCGTTTAAAGCTATCGCCGCACCCACCTTATCGTGACCGTAGTCGGAAAAGAACTTAGTCCCCTCACGGTTTTGGGGGTACATCTTTATCGTAACGGGAAGAGGGTTAATGCTGTAAGTACGGTATTTTTTTATTTTCCCGTTTACGGTGTATTCATATTCGCCATGATATTCACTTTCGTTTGAGTCCCGATCGTACTGCTTATAGCTGCTTATCAGACGTGCCGTTATAAAAGTGTTGTTTTCTTCCGACTGCTGTTTAAGCTTTTTCTTTTGCTTTTCCGATCTGTAGAGAAGCACGTTAAGTATTACAAATACTGCTATGCCGAGATACCCTGCAATATTTTTAATAATATCGTCTGACTTGTCAAAACTTTCCAAAAGCCCTTTGCCGTGTGTTAAATAAAACATCATTTTCCCCTTTCGTTTTACGATATAATTCTAAAATTCACTTTCTGTTTCTCCGTCTCGACCTTTTCTTTTTTGAACCATGCCTCTGGGGGAACTTTGGTTTATCGGACTGCTCCGACGGTTCGTCCGTAACCGCTTCCGCCTCGTCGTTAAAGGAGTACCGCACAGGCTTCAGCTTGGACTGATAGAACTGCTGGGCGCTGTAAAGTCCCCTATAGCCCGAAAGCATATAGCTTATAACTATTGCAAGCGCATAGTAGGCAAGTCCGCCCGCGCCAAAAAGCTCGATACTTAAAATTATTGTTGCAAACGGACAATTCGTCACTCCGCAGAAAACCGCAAGCAGTCCCACCGCCGCGCCGAAGCTGGGACTTAACCCTATAAGTCCGCCGAAAGCGCAGCCGAATGTTGCGCCCACGAAAAAGCTGGGTACTATCTCTCCGCCCTTAAAGCCTGCGCCCAAAGTAAGAGCTGTGAAAATTATTTTTACGGCAAAGGCAACAGGAAAAGCCTGTCCCGAAAAAGCCCGCTCAATAACGTCCATGCCTGCACCGTTGTAGTCTGTTGTGCCGATAAGCAGGGTCAGAGCAACTACTATAAGTCCGCCCGCTGCTGCACGTATATAAACATTCTTAATATACCTTTCGTATAATTTCCCCGCCTCGTGAATAGCCATACAGAACAGCACGCTTACCGCCGCGCAGGCTGCCCCGAGAACAGTTACCCGCAAAAGGTCGGGGACGGCGCCTCCATTAAAGGATGGTATGCCGCTTACGATAAAGGACTCCCCCTCCGCTCCAAGGATTTTGGAAATCACAGCGGCAGTCACGCCCGAGACCATACAGGGGACAAGTGCGGAGTACTGTGCTGCGGCAACGATTGTTACTTCAACCGCAAAAACCGCGGCGGCAACGGGAGTACCGAAAAGCGCAGAAAAACCGGCAGACATACCGCACATGATAAGTATGGAGGCGTCCTCCTTGTCAAGCTTGAAAAGCTTTCCGAAAGGAGAAGCAAGACTTCCGCCTATCTGCAAAGCCGCACCCTCACGTCCCGCAGAACCGCCTGTAATGTGGGTCAGGAACGTTGCGGCAAAGATAAGCGGCGCAAGCTTCAGCGAGACCTTTTCCTCTGAGCGGGCGCCCTTGATTATATTGTTAGTTCCCGGATCGCGGGAAAGCTTCATAACGTTGTACAAAAAAACGATAGCAACGCCCGCAAGCGGCATTGCAAAAATAATAAGCTTATTGTCCGTGCGGTAGGCTGTTGCAAAGCGCAGAGACTTTGAAAAAGCCGTACCCGCAGCGCCGACAATTACGCCAACGATTACCGCAATCACTGCCCATTTAAAAAACCCCCGGGTCAAAGCGACATAGGTATTGTTTTTTATCTGTTCCCTTTTTTCGTCTGTCATTTTAAATTCCTCCTTAATCCTCTGTAAGTCACTCAAGCATCAACAAAATTTCCCGCAAAAGCTTGCAGGCGGCGGCTGTGGAAATGCCGCTGGGGTCGTAGTGGGGAGAAAGCTCGTTTATATCCGCGGCGACTATGTTAAGACCCTTTAGCTTGAAGACTGCTTCAAGCAGCTCCATAAACTGCACCCCGCCATGCTCGGGAGTACCCGTCCCGGGGAACACCGAGGGGTCGAGGACGTCCATATCTATTGTGAGGTAGACGGGTTTTCCAGCAAGCTCCTCTGCGGCTTTTTCCATGCCGTCAAGATTAAATTTGTGCATTTTGGTATGAGTATCCGCAAAGCGAAATTCCTCGCGGTCTCCGCTGCGTATGCCAAACTGGTAGATGTGACCGTCCCCCACCATTTCGTGGCAGCGGCGCATTACGCAGGCGTGGGAATTTTTCACGCCGAGGTAATCGTCCCGCAGGTCGGCGTGTGCGTCAAATTGTATAATATATAAACCTTTATACTTTTTGTATACAGCACGTACCGCTCCCAGCGTTACGGAATGTTCTCCCCCAAGCATAAAGGGACGCTTGCCGTCCGCAATAATTTCGGCGGCAATGTCCTCAATTTGCTGCAAAGCGGTCTCAACAGAGCCTATGCAAAGCTCAGGGTCGCCCGCGTCGAAAATGTTATAGTCAAGCAAATCCTTATCCTGATAAGGAGAGTAGGTCTCAATACCGAAGCTTTCGGAGCGTATGGCGCTGCTGCCGAATCTCGTCCCGGGACGGTATGATGTGGTACTGTCAAATGGCGCACCGAATATGACGGTTTTTGCGCATTCGTAATCGCTGTCGCAGCCGATAAAGGCTTTTCTTTCTATCTGCATAAATATCCCCTTTCATTAATATGGGACGGCTGACCGTCCCGTTGTTTGTAAACTAACAGCTTTCCAAAAGCTTCTTGACATAATTCGGTATAGCAAAGCAGCCCTTGTGCAGATCGGTGTTGTAGTACCCCGTGGTGATACCGAGAGAATTCCATTTATCACCGTCAATATCAAGAGGGTCAACGCACCGCGAAGCAAAGCCAAAAAGCCAGTGTCCCGAGGGGTATGTGGGAATATGCGCCTGATATACCCTGCAAACATCAAAAAATTCACGTATACGTCTATGCGCTCTCTGCATTGCCTTTGCGTCCTCGTTGTAGTAAGGACTTTCGTGCTGGTTCACAAGTATACCCTTTTCCGTAAGTGCGTTATGACAGTTGCCGTAAAACTCGCTGGTAAAAAGCCCCTCTCCCGGACCGAAGGGGTCGGTGCTGTCTACGATAATAAGGTCGTATCGACTCGCCTTGCCACGCACGAAACGCAAGCCGTCGTCGTAATAAATATTTACTCTGGGGTCGTTTAGACGGCAGGCTGTCTGTGGCAGGAATTCCCTGCACACCTCCACCACACGCTCGTCAATTTCCACCATGTCGATATTTTCAATAGTCTTGTACCTCGTCAGCTCACGGACAGTGCCGCCGTCCCCCGCCCCTATCACAAGGACGTTTTTTATCTCCGGGTTGGAAGCCATAGCCACATGGGTTATCATTTCGTGGTAAATAAACTCGTCCTTTTCGGTAAGCATCATAAGACCGTCCAAGGTCAGAAACCTGCCGAACTCTGGGCTTTCAAAAACGTCTATCCGCTGATACTCACTCTGCTCCGAGTGGAGCTGCCTGTTTACCCGTATGGACATTTTTACATTTTTAGTGTGAGGCTCGCTGAACCATAATTCCATAAAAAAGTTCCTTTCTATCGTTTTCTGTAAACCTTATTCTTGTTGATATATTCGGGCTTTACAAAGTATTTTATAAGCTTTGGAAATTTTTCCGCATTGTACATAACATACCAGCTTACTGCGATATACGCTGTCCAAACAACCGCCAAAAACAGCATAATGTAAGAGACCTCCCTCAGCTCTGTTCTATACGCATTTCGGGCTTTTAGCGTACATACCTCAATGCCGTTGTATGTCAGCCCCACGACCTGCTCCCTATGCATAAGAAGCGTGACCGCACTGCCCGCGGGTATATCCGTATCATAGGGGTTATAACCGTACCGTGAAAAAGCCGTGTACTCATTGTCATTTTCATTGACCGTAAAGCTTATTTTAACTCCGTTTTCTCCGTATTCCCGTGAAATATCCTTTACCGTAAGCTTAACGGTCTGACAGTCCTTACGATCTATTTTACGAGTATCGCAGAACATATAAAGCCATACGCCCAGTATAAAAGCCAGTATCAGCAGCCATATAAAAATAAATTCTCCCTGCGCGTAAATATTGCCGTTAAAAAGCTTTCCGTACTCATTTTTCCTTAGCCTCGCCTTTGTATGTTCATTGCAGCGTTTTGTGCGCGAAGAGTTTTTACGTCCTGTCATTTATATCCTCTAACCTTTCCTCGTCCGCTCTTTTTGCGTCAAAGTAGACCTTAAACGACATAAAGGCGGAAACGCTCCACATCAGAAAGGACAGATACCCTGTCGCCTGAACGGGAACGCTTTCACCGGTTATAGTCTCATAGACCGAAACAACAAGCGTGACAACAGCCGCCGCCGCAGTCAGAAGTCCGAAATAAAAATATTTTGCATTTTTCCTGTAACGTCTTTTGTACATAACAACAACTCCTCGATTTTGTTTAAACAAGAAAATTATTTGTACTATGCGTAAACTTGTGCAAAAATTATTCAATGACCCTTATCCGTTCTATATTCATATCCTCGGTACCCGTCATAACGCAGCCCCGCTCCTTGGAGTAGCTTATGTAGCCGAGAATTTCCTCCGTTATCATTTCACCCGGAGCAAGTATTGGTATGCCCGGAGGATAGCACATTACAAACTCGCCGCTTATCCGTCCCGAGCTTTCCTCAACGGGTACGGACTTCTGATTTCCGTAAAACGCCGCCTGCGGTGACAGAATTACTTTCGGGTTTATGTACTCGTGGTCAAGCATACCAGTCTTGTCCTTGGAGAAACGCCGCTTTACCTCCGCCATTGCGGAAACAAGGCGCTCTATGTCCTTCCACATATCACCTGCGGAAATGTACGCAAGAATGTTGCCGATATCGCCGAATTCTATCTGAATATCATAGCAGTCCCGCAGATAATCGTAGACCTCAATTCCTGCAAGACCTATATCGCGGGTGTGGACGGAAAGCTTTGTGCGGTCAAAATCATAAATATCGTCGCCGTTTTTCAGCTCGTCCGCAAAAGCGTAATATCCGCCAATTTTGGCAATCTCCTCCCTTGCGTAATCGGCGGTCTTTACCACCTTGGCGATTATTTCTTTTCCGTTTAAAGCAAGATTTCTCCGCGAAATATCCAGCGATGACAGCAGCAAATACGACCCGCTTGTGGTCTGTGTAAGATTTATCACCGAACGTACTCTTCCCTCGGTAACTCCAAAGCTTGCGGCATTTGCACCGATAAGCAGGAAGCTGCTTTGAGTGAGAGAACCGCCCGACTTGTGCATGGAAACGGCAGCCATATCTGCGCCTGCCGCCATTGCGGATATGGGCATATTTTCCCCGAAATAAAAATGCGTGCCGTGAGCCTCGTCCACAAGTACAGCCATGCCGTGTCTGTGAGCAAGCTCAGTGATTTTTTTCAGGTCGGAGCATATACCGTAATATGTGGGATTGTTCACAAAAACCGCCTTTGCCTCCGGGTTTTCAAGTATAGCCTTTTCAACATCGCAAACGCTCATTCCGAGAGGTATTCCGAGACGTTCGTTCACTCCCGGGTTAACGTACACTGGAATCGCCCCGCTTAAAACAAGGGAATTTATCGCGCTCCTGTGGACGTTTCTCGGCATGATTATTTTCTCCCCGGCGCGGCACACGGAAAGTATCATGGACTGCACCGCCGACGTTGTTCCGCCTATCATAAAAAAGCAGTAAGCCGCTTTAAACGCCTCCGCCGCCAGCTCCTCGGCTTCCTTTATGACCGAGGTGGGGTGACAGAGATTATCCAGCGGCTTCATTGAATTAACATCAACAGACAAACAGGTCTTGCCCAGAAATTCGGTAAGCTCCGGATTGCCCTTTCCGTGCTTATGCCCGGGAACGTCAAATGGAACTATCCTTGCGTCCCGATATTTAAGCAGAGCCTCGTATATCGGCGCTCTGCCCTGATCAAGTTCAGACATAAAAAATCACACCTTTTTGAAGTAATTTCCAAGAACCTGTCTACACAAGATTAGTGTGCAGTGTGCGGATTTTCGAGCATAATTTTGTCGGTGACAAGGTCAAAAAATTGCAGGCATACTCGCGTATGGCAAGGATTTTTAACGCAGTCATCTTCCTGCGGACAAAATTTGCCGAAAAGACCAGCGCTATATCTTGCGAAGACAGGTTCTAAGA
>CAMWVF010000033.1 GCA_947177545.1 uncultured Clostridia bacterium
AAAGGGTCTTGACCCCGCCGACACCACCCGTGTGGACAGCGCCATAATTTCCGCCGACGGCACGGAGGACAAGTCAAAATTAGGCGCAAACGCCATGCTGGCGGTCTCTCTTGCGGCGGCTCGGGCGGCGGCTAATCGGTACTCCATGCCTTTGTACCGCTTTATCGGCGGGGTAAACGGCAGGAAGCTCCCCATGCCAATGATGAATATTCTCAACGGCGGAGCTCATGCCGCAAACAATCTGGACGTTCAAGAATTTATGATAATCCCCAGCGGCGCACCAAGCTTCCGCGAGGGACTGCGGCAATGCGCCGAGGTGTACCACAATCTTGCCAAAATTTTAAAGGGCAGGGGACTAAGCACAGGCGTTGGAGACGAGGGAGGCTTCGCTCCCGACCTTGCGGGGGAGACGGAGGCTATCGAGCTTATTTTAGAGGCTGTTGAGAAAGCAGGCTACCGTCCCAGAACCGATTTTACCATTGCTCTGGACGCCGCTTCAAGCGAGTGGAAGGCTGACAAGAAAGGGTACTTCCTGCCGAAAAAGAAAGTCGCCAAGACCACCGACGAGCTTATTTCCGACTGGGAGAATATGTGTGCAAAGTACCCCATAGTTTCCATTGAGGATCCCCTTGACGAGGAGGACTGGGAGGGCTGGAAAAAACTCACCGACAAGCTGGGCGGCAAAATAAAGCTTGTGGGAGACGACCTTTTTGTCACCAACCCAAAGCGTCTGAAAAAGGGAATTGAAAGCGGCTGCGCAAATTCTATCCTTATAAAGCTCAATCAGATAGGCACGCTGACCGAGACCCTTTCCGCAATAAATCTTGCAAAGGAGAACGGCTACGGGACTATCATTTCCCACCGCAGCGGTGAGACCGAGGACGCGTTTATCGCCGACCTTGCGGTGGCGGTAAACGCGGGACAGATAAAAACAGGCGCGCCCTGCCGAAGCGAGCGCACCGCCAAATACAACCGGCTTATAAGAATTGAGGAACAATTACACGGAACCTCCTCCTAAAAAGGCTGAGCCTTTACCCTTATCGGCACATTGTGTCAGTAAAGATACAGAAGCTCCCATGGGTAACATACTACAATACCCATGGGAGCTTTTTATTTCTATCTTTCCAAGGATTTTTCAAGAAAGCTTTTTGTCTTTTCGCTTTTCGGCGCGCCGAAAACCTCATCGGGAGTGCCGTACTCCTCGATAATTCCGTCCGCCATAAAGATGACCTTGTCCGCAACACCGCGGGCGAAATTCATTTCATGGGTAACGACTATCATTGTCCTGTCAGAGGTTTTAAGCTCCCGAATAACTTTAAGCACCTCCCCCGTAAGCTCGGGGTCAAGAGCGGAGGTAGGCTCGTCAAAGCAGAGTATATCGGGGTTCAGAGCCAACGCCCTTGCAATAGCCACACGCTGCTGCTGACCGCCGGAAAGCTGACATGGGTAGCTGTCCGCCTTTTCGGAAAGTCCCACCATGTCGATAAGTCGGCGGGAGTTGTCGTCTATCCTTTTGAGTATTTCCTTTTTCTCCTGCTTGGTAAGCTTCTTGCCGCTTGTTTCGTGAAGTCCCGGGGCGAGAGAAACATTTTTCAGCACGCTTTTCTGCGGGAACAGATTAAAGGACTGGAACACAAGCCCGAAATGGAGGCGCTTTTCCCGCTTCTCCCTGTCGGAATAGGGCGGCTCTTCCGAGTCGAAAAGCTTGTCGCCGTTCACGGAAATTTGTCCCTTATCCGGAGTTTCCAAAAAATTCAGACAGCGGAGCAGGGTAGTCTTGCCGCTTCCCGAGGAACCGATTATAGCCAGCACCTCGCCCTTGTCCATAGTAAAATCAATGCCCTTTAAAACGGGAGTTTTTCCGAAGGATTTATAAACACCCTTTACTTCAAGAAAAGCCATAATATACCCTCTCATAAATTTCCGTATTTTTATTTTTCGGTACCCTTATATATGTGACGAACCCGTATTTCCTGTCCCATATATACAATACAATGCGTCACCGCAAATCATTCTTAACCTGAATAATAATTCATCTTCTTTTCCGCAAGGTTCAAAAGCACCGTCAGCAGCGCAGAAAACGCAAGATAAAATGCGCCTATGTAAAAGAGCGGCCATATAATGGAACGCATACTTACAATATTTTCCGCAGCCTTAACAAGCTCCGCCACCGCAATTACACGGGCAAGGGAGGTGTCCTTTACCAGCGTGATTATCTCGTTTCCCATTGGGGGGACGATCCTTTTCACCACCTGAAAAAGCACTATCTTAAAAAATATCTGGCTTTTTGTCATGCCAAGAACCTGCCCCGCCTCGTACTGACCCTTTGAAATGCTCTCGATACCGCCGCGGTATATTTCCGAAAAATAGCAGGAATAGTTTATCACAAAAGCGATAAGCACCGCTGTCATTCTCGGCAGGGAATTCATTTTGAAAAGCAACCCCGGACCGTAAAAGATAAGTATTATCTGGAGCATTAGGGGAGTACCCCTGATTATCCACACAAAGGTTTTTGTAAGCCATTTTATCGGCGGAAATTTCGACATAGATCCGAACGTGATAACAAGTCCCAGCGGCAGGGAACAAAGCAGAGTTATACCAAAAATTATCAGGGTAACGCCGAAGCCGTCCGCAAGCTGTTTTGTGACTTCCCAAAAGCCCATAAATAAAGTCCTCCCGTTTTTTATTAACAATTAATAATTAATAATAAATAGCGAGGATCGCCCCCGCAGCGGCTGAATGACCGTATTACTCATTATTAATTATTAATTGCTGCACGGGGGACAAGACAGTCCCCCGCAGCAATAATAAATTTAATTTTATCCAAGTGCGTAAACGTCCGAAAGACCGTACTTCTCAGCGAGAACCTTGAGAGTGCCGTCCTTTGCAAGCTCGTCGATCGCGCCGTTTATCTTTGCAAGAGTTTCCGTGTCCTCAAGACGGATACCGATCGCGTACTCCTCCGGAGTAAGCTCAACGGACTCGATTATTTTGATATCGGAATAGTCAGTACCCTCGCCCACGGAAGCAAGCGCCATTACATAGTCGATAACGCCGAGGTCGGCAGTACCCGCCTTGACCTCCATGAGAGCGTCCTTCTGCGCCTCGCAGTTGATAAGCTTGCAGTCCTTCAAAGTATCGTCGGAGGTTATTGCGGTCTCGCCCGCGGAGCCGCCCTCGAAAGCGATAGAAGTTCCTGCCATTGAAGCGGTGTCGGTGTACTTGTCCGCGTTTTCAGCCTTAGTTATAACAACCTGCTTGTTTTTGATATATCTTGTTGAAAAAGCCAGTTGATCGCGTTTTTCTTCTATAACCGTCATACCGTTCCAGATAGCGTCGATAGTGCGGGACTGAAGCTCCATTTCCTTTTTCGACCACTCGATAACCTGAAACTCGGGAGTAACGCCCAGCTTTTCGCATACAGCCTTTGTAAACTCGGTCTCAAAGCCTGTAAGCTCGCCGTTTTCATCAAGGTAGTTCATAGGCTCGTAGTATGTAATGCCAACAACAAGCGTACCCTTGCCGCTTATGTAATCCCAGTCGCTGTCGGAGTCCGAACCGCCGCCGCAGGAGCAAAGTCCCATCGCCATAGCGGCGCACATTAAAAGTGAGATGATTTTTTTCTTCATAGTGATTTTCCTTTCATATGGGAACCCGTTTCTTAAAGGTTCCGAGTGCATAGTATAAATTTGCGGTTTATTTATTTACTATAGTAAAGAATTTCCGCAACATCATTTATTTTAGCATACAAAGCGGCTTTTGTCAAGGGCGGGACTTTAAATTTTCCTTTGGTGTACGTGTTCTTATGTTTGGTTGTATGTTCTTGCTTTCAAGTCTCTGTGACTGCTCCGCTCTTTATGGCGGCAAGCCCGCTGAACGCCATTTCCTCGGGAGCTTTGCTGGGCGTCTTTATGTCGGCATACGGCAAAAAGGATATTTTCCCCGAAAGAAAGCTTGCGGAATTCCGTCCCAAAACGGGAGGGTAAAAGAATTCAAGCCCCTTTAAAAGTACCGCCCCAAACCCTTGACAACAGGGCAATTTTAGGATATAATTATAACATATGTTTGATAAATAAAAAGGTGGTAAAACAAAATGGCTGAAAAAAGTATGGACAAAATAGTTGCTCTCTGTAAGGGCAGAGGCTTTGTATATCCCGGCTCCGAAATTTACGGAGGACTGGCAAACACTTGGGATTACGGTCCCTTGGGCGCGCTTTTGAAAAACAATATCAAAAACGCGTGGCTGAAAAAATTCGTGCAGGAGTGCCCCTACAACGTTGGACTTGACAGCGCAATACTTATGAACCCCCAAACATGGGTCGCTTCGGGACACCTTGGCGGTTTTTCCGACCCTCTTATGGACTGCCGCGAGTGTAAAACAAGACACCGCGCCGACCAGCTTATCGAGTCCCAGACGGACACCAACCCCACAGGCTGGACTAACGAGCAGATGAGCGAATTTATTGAAAATAACGATATCAAATGCCCCAACTGCGGCAAGAAAAACTTTACCCCTATCCGCCAGTTCAACCTGATGTTCAAGACCTTTCAGGGCGTTACCGAGGACTCTAAGGCAGAGCTTTATCTCCGTCCCGAAACGGCGCAGGGCATTTTTGTAAACTTTGCAAATATCCAGCGTACCACAAGAAAGAAAGTACCCTTCGGCGTTGCGCAGGTGGGCAAGTCTTTCCGTAACGAGATAACTCCGGGCAACTTCATTTTCCGCGTCCGCGAGTTCGAGCAAATGGAGCTTGAATTTTTCTGCAAGCCCGGCACAGACCTTGAATGGTTCCAGTACTGGAGAACATACTGCAAAAACTTCCTGCTCAGCATTGGCTTGAAAGAAGAGCACCTCCGTCTCCGCGACCACTCTCCCGAGGAGCTTTGCTTCTACTCAAAGGCGACTACCGACTTTGAGTACCTGTTCCCGTTCGGTTGGGGCGAGCTTTGGGGCGTTGCGGACAGAACCGATTACGACCTTACACAGCACATCAAAACAAGCGGCAAGTCTCTTGAATACTTTGACCCCGAAACTAACGAGAAGTATGTGCCGTATGTTATCGAGCCGTCTCTCGGCGTTGAAAGACTTTTCCTGTCAATTGTCTGCGAGGCTTACGACGAGGAGGAAATAGGCGAGGGCGACGTAAGAACAGTTATGCACCTCCACCCAGCACTTGCGCCTATCAAGGCTGCTGTGCTGCCCCTTACCAAAAAGCTTAAGGAACAGGCAACAGAGGTGTACACCATGCTTTCAAAGCATTTCTCCGTTGACTACGACGAGGCAGGACAGATAGGCAAGCGTTACCGCCGTCAGGACGAGATAGGCACTCCTTTCTGTATCACATACGATTTTGACACTCTTGAAAAGGACGGCTGCGTGACAGTCCGTGACCGTGACACTATGGAGCAGGAACGTGTTAAGATCGACGAACTTGTGGAGTATCTTAACAAGAAATTGGAATTCTAAGCGTACAAAAAAATATCGGAGCGTTTTACCGCTCCGATATTTTGTAATTATATTTTCAGCAGGAATTTTATTGATTTTACGGCGAAGCAGAAGCCCTGCTCAAAAGCGTCTTTATATGCGGCGCAGCCGTAGTTTTCGGTAAGATTTTTTATCTCGTGCGAAATTTTGTCGTCCTTGACGTTTTCTTTGAGAAAATTTTCAAGTTCGTTAAAATTGTCGCTTGTCCTTGCGCTTTCAACGTACATAAATTCGCTGCATGAAAAAAGCGCGTCAAAGCTGAATTCGTTTGGATCCATAATAAATTTTTCCTTTCTGTTTTTCTTGATTAATTATAACATATATCACGGTTATTGTCAAGAAAAGTTTACAGCAAATTCTACACAAACATAACCGTGATATATGTTATCTAAATTGTGCAATATTACTAAAGGAGTAATCAAAATGGCAGTTAGCAAGGCACATATTAAGGCGAGTAATAAGTACAACAAAGAAAATTACAAAAAAATACAAGCTAACATCAAGCCAGAAGATTACGACCTTATAGACGTTTACTGCAAAAACCATGAAATAAGCAAGGCAAAATTTATTGTGGACGCCTGCAAATATTACATTGAAAATCATAATGAATAAAAAATGTCCCCATAACAGGGGACATTTTTTATAACCTATCAACTGTCAACTCAACCCTTGACCGCTCCCGCGATAACGCCCTCGATAATATATTTCTGACAGAAAAGATAAAAGACGATTATCGGCAGGATAGCCAGCACAAGCATTGCCATAAATCCGCCCCAGTTCACCGAACCGTAAGCCCCCTGCATGGATATCTGTATCGCCACGGGCAGGGTCTTATTGGACGTACCCAAAATCAGATAGGGCAGGAGATAGTCGTTCCATATCCACATGGCGTTGAGTATGGTGACGGTTATCGCCGTGGGCTTTAAAATCGGGAAAACTATTTGAAAAAATTTTTGAACAGGGTTGCAGCCGTCAATTTCCGCAGCCTCCTCAAGCTCCAAAGGTATGCTCTTTATGAAACCGCTTAGCATGAAAACCGACAGCCCCGCCCCGAAGCCGAGGTACACAAAAATTATGCCCACGGGATTGTTGAACCGTATTTTCGTAACAACATAAGTCATGGTGTACATCACCATCTGAAATGGTACTATCATGCTGAAAATAAAAAGATTGTACAGCGTTTTTGTAACGCCGCTTTTCACCCGCACAAGATACCAAGCCGTCATGGAGGTCAGCAAGGTCAGTATCAGCACTGAAAAGACCGTGATGAAAAGGGAACGCATAAACGCCGCTCCGATGCCTGCGGACTTTATTCCCGCGGCGTAATTTTCAAGTCCCGCAAAGGTCTCGGAATTCGGAAAGGTAAAGGGACTTCCCATAATGCTGAATTTTGTTTTGAACGAGTTCATAAAAACCAACAGTATTGGGAACAAAAACAACAGTGCAAGCGCCGCGAGAATAATAAAAAGTACTCTGTCCGCAAGCCTTTTTCTTGCCATTAGCTTTCCACCTCCCTGCTGCTTGTAATTTTAAGCTGCGCAAATGCGATAAGGGCGACTATCACAAAGAAGATGACAGCCTTTGCCTGACCTACGCCCTGCCAGCCGACCCGTCCGTAAAAGGTGTTGTAGATATCAAGAGCAAGCATTGCCGTTTTTTTGGCGGGCGCGCCTGCGGTAAGAGCAAGGTTCTGATCGAACAGCTTAAAGGAATTAGTCAGAGTCAGAAAGGTGCAGATCGTTACAGAGGGCATCAGCATCGGTATGGTGACGTTTTTCATGGTCTGCCAAGGGGTCGCGCCGTCAATTTCCGCAGCCTCCCCCAAATCGCGGGGAATGTTCTGCAAGCCCGCAATATAGATAACCATCATATAGCCGATAAGCTGCCAGTTGGTAAGGATAACAAGTCCCCAAAAGCCGTACTTTGCGCTGTAGCTTATATCAACGCCGAATTTTGCAAGCACGCCGTTTATAAGCAAATTCCAAATATATCCCAGTACGATACCGCCGATAAGGTTGGGCATAAAGAAAACCGTCCTGAAAATATTCGTGCCCTTTATTGCTCTTGTAAGAGCCTTTGCCAGCAGGAACGCAAAGATGTTCACCGTTATGACTGACACCACCGTAAACAACGCCGTGAACCACAAGGCGTTGAGGAAATCCTTGTTTGAAAACGCCCGTACATAGTTGTCAAAGCCCACCCATCTGGCATTTTCAACTGTTGTGAACTTGTTAAAGGAAAGGTAAATTCCCATAACAAAAGGTATTATAAACGAAGCCGTAAACGCCGCCAAGGTCGGCAGAACGAATAACGGAAAATATTTTTTTATTATCACCATCTCCCCATATAAAATTTTCCGCGAAGCGGCATAAATTTAACTGTCAAGGTGTTCGCTTTCGGTCTTCCAGCTTTCAACAACGGTACTCTTTACCTCGTCCCAATCAATGCTGCCTTGCGCGTACTGCAAAAGAGCCGCTCCAAAATCGTCCTTAAAGGTCTGGCTGGGGAATATGGTGAAATTCCAAGGAATGTTGGAAACGTCGTCATCTTCCATCCAGTCAAGAATTTCACGTGTAAGAGGATCGTCCGGCTTTTCCGCGTCCGCAAAGGTGTCAAAAGGAGCGATAAATCCGAGACTGTCAACAACATATTTCTTGCCGCTTTCGCTGGAGCAGAGC
>CAMWVF010000034.1 GCA_947177545.1 uncultured Clostridia bacterium
GTATCGGTGGGCTTCATTATGGAAATATTTACATCGCAGCGAAGTGAACCCTGCTCCATTTTACAGTCGCAAACGCCCGCATACTGCAAAAGCAGAGATATTTTTTCAACGAAAGCCTTTGCCTCGTCCGCAGAACCGATATCGGGCTCTGTAACAATTTCAATAAGTGGAATTCCGCAGCGGTTATAGTCCGCCAAGGAAACACCGTTCAAATCATCGTGGATAAGCTTTCCCGCGTCCTCTTCAAGGTGGATACGGTTAATGCGTATGTTTTTCGTTTTTTTCTCGCCGTTCTCCTCATACTCGATAGGCACGAGACCGTTTATGCACAGCGGCAGGTTAAGCTGTGATATCTGGTACGCTTTCGGCAGGTCGGGGTAAAAATAGTTCTTTCTGTCGAATACCGAAAACTTATTTATGCCGCAGCCCAGCGCAAAACCCGCTTTAACGGCGTACTCAACGGCTGTCTGATTGATAATGGGCAGCGTACCCGGCATACCGGAGCATACGGGGCAGCAGCGTGTATTTTTGTCGCCGCCGAACTCGGCGGAACATGTGCAGAAAACCTTTGATTTTGTCAAAAGCTCTGCGTGTATTTCAAGACCGATTACAGGAATATATGCAGACATTTTTTTCTCTCCTTTACTTAAAGCTTTGCAGGCACATATGCGAACTGTTTTTCATAAACGTCCGCAGCCTGTATAACGGTAGCTTCGTCCCAGCGTTTTCCGATAATCGACATACCTATGGGCATACCGTCCTTATCATAACCGCAGGGTGTTGAAATTGCGGGGAGAGAAGCAATATTCACCGTTACCGTGCAGATATCAGCCTGATACATCTTTGCAGGGTCGGAAATATTTTCGTTCACGCCGTACGCAACCGTAGGCGCGGTAGGCGTGAGAATAACGTCGCAGCCTTCGAAAATGGAGTCGTACTCCTCGCGTATTTTCTGTTTCAAAGCCATAGCCTTTCCGTAGTAAGCGTCGTAATAGCCGCTGGAAAGAGCGTAGTTGCCAAGAAGTATTCTTCTCTTGACCTCATCGCCGAAGCCCTCGCTTCTGGAGTTGCACACAAGGTCGCTGTAGCTGTCACCCACCTCGGAACGGTGACCGTACTTAATTCCGTCATATCTTGAAAGGTTCGAGGAAGCCTCTGCGGAAGCGATAAGATAGTACGCCGCAACTGCATATTTAAGGGACGGCATTGAGCACTCAACGATTGCCGCGCCCTGCTGCTCATACCATTTTGCAGCCTTTTCCACTGCTTCCCTTACCTCGGGGTCTATGCCATCGGCGTAAAATTCCTTTGGCATGGCGATTTTCATACCCTTTATATCCTGACCTATCTTTGCGGTAAAGTCAGGTACGTCACGCTTTGCGCTTGTGCCGTCGTGGTAATCATACCCAGAAATTGCGTTTAAAATAATTGCGCAGTCGTGAGCGTCCTTTGCGATAGGTCCTATCTGATCGAGGGAGCTTGCGAAAGCCACAAGACCGTAACGTGAAACTCTTCCGTAAGTAGGCTTGAGACCTGTTACCCCGCAGAACGAAGCGGGCTGACGGATAGAGCCGCCCGTGTCCGAGCCGAGAGCCGCAGCGCAGAGAGAAGCTCCCACAGCAGCAGCGGAGCCGCCAGAGCTTCCTCCCGGAACTCTGCCCAAATCGTAGGGATTTTTAGTCTTTTTAAATGCGGAGGTCTGTGTTGAGCCGCCCATAGCGAACTCGTCCATGGAGGTCTTGCCAAGCATAACAATATTGTCAGCGTTCAGCTTTTCCATGACTGTAGCGTTATATGGGGGAACAAAGTCCTCCAGCATTTTTGAAGCGCAGGTGGTTTTAACGCCGTCTGTGCAGATGTTGTCCTTAATAGCGAGGGGGATTCCCGTCAAAGCTCCCGCGTTTCCGCTGTCTATGACGGACTGCGCCTTTTCGGCGGCTTTTTTAGCCTCCTCAGGTGTGACGGTGATGTAGCTTTCAAGCTGACCGTCGGTATCTTCTATTCTTTTGAGGTAAGCCTCCGCAAGCTCTGCGGCGGAAATTTCCTTACCGTCAAGCATTTTTCTCATATCCCGAATTTTAAGCTCGGCAACGTTCATTTTTATCATTCCTTTCCGAATTATTCCACAACTTTAGGCACGACAAAGCAGCTTTCGCTGTTTACCGCATTCTGCAATATTTTTTCCGTTGGGAATGAGTCTGCGGAAATATCCTCCCTGAGACCGCCCAGATAAACATTATGGTTATCCTTTATCGGCTCGTAGGTAATGTCGATTTCTTTAATGGTGTCCATAATTTCAATAATGCTCGTCATATCCTTAGCAGCTTTTTCCAGCTCCTCGTCGGTAAAGCTAAGCTTGCCAAGCTTTGACAGGTATTTTACCATTTCCAAGTCCATAAAAATTCCTCGATTCTGTTGAAATTCAATAATACAGAATATATTATACCACATTTTATAACGCTTTGCAACAAAATTTAGAAAAAAATTTCCTGTCTCCATTTAGGAAACAGGAAATTTTTTCTGAGGGACGTTGCTCCCCTTAAAACAGTCTAAGGCAATGCTTGTCAAACATTTCCTGCAAAGCCACAAGGATACCCATTCTGCCCGTGGGGTAGGTAAGTCCACCCTGAACGAACGCCGCAAACGGTTCGCGGAGAGGAGCGTCCGCAGAAAGCTCTATGGACGAGCCCATATTGAACGCGCCCGCCGCCATTATTATTTTTGAATCATAACCCGGCATATCCCAAGGTTCTGGTGCGACAAAGCTGTCCACCGGAGAGCCTTTCTGTATGCCCTGACAAAATGCGATAAGGTTCTCGGAATTTTTCATAAGCACCGCAGTGATGATGTCTCCACGCTTGTCGTCCTTTTTGGGGTAGCACTCAAAGCCCAGCAGGGTCATTATCTCTCTTGTAAATGCTGCGGTTTTGAGGGCGTTTGCAGTTACTTCGGGGGCGAAGTAAAGTCCCTGATACATCAGTTTGTTCTGATTGAGGGTACACCCCACCTCCTTGCCCATACCCACGCAGGTAAGGCGGTACGCGCACTGCTCCACAAGCTTTTTGCTGCCTGCGATATAGCCGCCAGTTTCGGCAATGCCCGCTCCCGGATTTTTTATAAGTGAACCGACTATAAGATCCGCTCCCGAATGAATAGGCTCCTTGGTCTCAACAAATTCGCCGTAGCAGTTGTCCACCATTACAACGATGTTGGGGTTTGCGCCTCTTGCGGCTTTGACTATTTCCGCAATTCCCGCCGTTGTCAGCGTGGGACGGAGGGAATATCCCCTTGAACGCTGTATGTAGGCTACCTTAGCGTCCTTGACTTTTTTGAATATTTCCGCAACGTCCGGCTTGCCGTCGGGAAGAAGATCAACCTGGTCATACTGCACTCCGAAATCTTTCAGAGAACCGTTTCCGCAGCCTCTTATACCAATTACTTCCTGCAAAGTATCATATGGAGTACCCGTCAGACTCACAAGCTTGTCACCGGCGCGGAGTATTCCAAAAAGCGCGCAGGTAAGGGCGTGAGTGCCGCTGACAAAGGTGTGGCGGACAAGGGCGTCCTCCGCGCCGAAAACCTCGGCGTAAACCGCGTCAAGGGTATCACGTCCAATGTCGCCGTAGCCGTAGCCGGTTGTGCCTGACATACAAGCCGCGCTTACCTTGTTGTTTATGAACGCCGCAAGTACCCTTACGCCGTTTGTTCTCGCGGTCTTGTCTATCTCCGCAAAGTCTGCGGAGCAGTTTTCCTCCGCCTTGTCCGCAAGCTTTAAAATTCTCTCGTCTATCTCAAAGCCCTTTGTAACTATGGGCTTTGGGTCAAAAATCTCTGCCATAAAAAATCATTCTCCTATCAAAAGTTCATATAATATATCCTCTGCGATCGGCTCAAATCCTATCGCTTCATAAAAGGTTTTTCTGTGATCAAGGGCGAAAAGGTGCATGGCTTTTTCTTCCTTTGCAAGCTTATCCGCAAGGCAGTACAAAAGCCGCCTTGCTCCGCCCTTTCCCCTTGCGGACGCCGCCGTCGCTATGTGGGAAACAAACACAAAGCCGTCTATGTCAAAGTCCCTTGTGACGGTAGTTTCACCGCAGTAATAAATCTCGGAAACGCCGTGCCTGATACGGTGGGATATATCCACGTACCAATCCTCGAAGCTGCCCATATTTTCAAAGCCCTCTGCAAGGATTTTGTAGCACTCGTCCGTACATCCGTTTATCGTTATATCGCCGAAGCTTATGTCCGTCTCGTTAGGTACAGCTCTGAACAGCGTCCTGTTCCGCATTTGGTAACCGTCAAGCTGTAAAAGCGTCCCGCCCGATATTTCTATATTTGCGGGCTTGGTCATTTTTATCAGCATTGCAATGTCGTCCGCGTCAGCGTGTCCGTCAATTACCATTGAAGAATTGTAAATGTGTACCGTGCCTGTACTGCCGTCGGAGTTTTCGCAGGAAAAAAATCTGCAAAAATCGTACCCCGAACCGTAAGCATTGTACGCCGCCGCGATTTTTCTGCCGTAATAGCTTTTTGCAAGGCGGCTGGGTATGTCATCAAAAATTTGTTTTATCAAAGTATGCACATCTTTTCAATCATTATTTCCGCAAGCCTTTGGCAGTCCTCCAAATCGGAGATTTTTACTGTACAGGAGGGCGAATGTAAATACCGGCATGGAGCCGATATTGCCATTGTGCGAACGCCGCCGCGGGAAATATGAATTGCCCCGCTGTCGTTTCCGCCCGCAACCATAGTTTTTGTCTGCCAGCCTATGCCCTGCTCCGAAGCCGCTGTTTTGGAAATATTGTACAGCTCCCTGTCGTAAATCGTGGAGCGATCCATGTGTGAAACCACCGCGCCCTTTCCAAGCTCGCAGCAGCGTTTTTCTCCCGCTGCAAGAGGAATGTCCGCCGCAGTTGTGGCTTCAAGAACAAGGGCAAAATCGGGGTCAACCGTATACGCTGCGGTGCGTGAGCCGCGAAGTCCAACTTCTTCCTGCACCACGAATGTGAACACGCAGTCGTACTCAAGCTCTGACTTTATCAACTCTATCATTACGCAGCAGCCGAAGTGGTCGTCGATAGCCTTACCCTTTACAAAGCCGTCCCCGAAACGCAGAAAATCCGAGTCGAAATGCACCCTGTCACCGAGGGATACAAGCTTCTCGGCAGCAGACTTGTCAGCCGCGCCGATGTCCGCATAAAGGGAGGAAAATTTCGGCGCGGTTTTCTTTTCCTCGGCGGAAAGATTATGCACCGCCTTTGCACCGATAACGCCAACTATGCCGCTGTCCCCCACTCTTACGGGTCTGCCTATGACCACTCTCGGGTCAACACCGCCCACGGGGGAAATTGTCAGCGTGCCGTCGGATTTTACCGAAGTGACAATCATGCCAACCTCGTCCATGTGGGCGGAAATCATTACCTTATTTTTTGCGGATTTTTTGCCTTTTTTGTAAGCAATAATATTTCCCAATGGGTCGACGGTGTACTCGCAGTGTCCCGAAATTTCGGAAATAATAAAGTCGCGGACTCTGCTCTCGTCCCCCGAAGTACCGTTAATGAGGCAGAGCTTTTCAAGCAATTCTATGTTCATACTCTTACCTCCCTGAGATACGCGGCAATAAGCTGCGCCGTGTTTTCAACGTCCGAAAGAGAAATTACCTCAACGGGCGTGTGCATATATTTTAACGGTATTGAAAGCGTTACCGCCTTTGCGCCGCTGTTGTTTACGGAAAATCTGTCGGCGTTAGTGCCAGTCTCGCCAGCCATTACTTCGATTTGATAGGGCAAATTGTTTTTCACGGCAATCGTTTTCATTTGCTCGGAAAGTTCCCTGTCAAGCACTGGGGAAAAGCCTATCATGCAGCCCTTGCCCATTTTTCCGCACTTTTCCTCTTTGTCGTCTGCGGTAAGGGCGAAACTTACGTCCACCGCTATGGCAATGTCGGGATTAATTTCGTACGCGGCAATTTTTGCGCCCCGCTCCCCCACTTCCTCCTGCGCGGAGAAAAGAACTGTGACTTCACATTCCAAGTTGTCGTTTTTCACAAACTCCAAAGCTCTGAGTATCGCTCCAACGCCGCTTCTGTCGTCAAGAGCCGCACCTGTTATCATGTCCCCCTGCATTTTTTGACAATGCGCCGCGAAAATGATTTTATCGCCGAGGGAGACAACCTGCTCCGCCTGCGCCTTGCTCATGCCGATATCAATGCAGATGTCCTCCATTTCAGGAACAGCACTCTCGTCCTTTTCAAGGTGGGGAGGCATTGAGCAGATAATTCCCGCTATTGGCTTTTTGCCTAAAACTGTTACCTGCTGCGCAAAAAGCAGACGACGGTCTATTCCTCCGCAGCCCGAAACTTTTAAGAAACCGTCCTCAGTGATGTAGGTCACAACAAGTCCTATCCTGTCGATATGAGCGTCTATCAGGACGTGTGGCTTGCCGCCCTTAGTACCGAGATGTCCCACAACGTTGTTGTTTTTTATGAAGCAGTCATCGGCGTACTGTTTTAAATAAGAAAGTGCAAGCTCTGCCGCCGCTTTCTCGTCGCCAGAAACGCCGCTGCTGTCCGCAAGGGACATTATTGTTTTTTCTAAATCCATAATAAGACCTCTTTTAATTCATGGCATTGACAATACCTTTGTAATGTCTGCCGCGTTCCTCAAAATTCTTATACATATCAAAGCTTGCGCTTGCAGGCGAAAGAGTAACTATATCCCCGCTTTCTGCGGACTTTCTCGCCGTTTCCACCGCTTCCTCCATAGTCTTTACCCTGACGATACGGCAGTTTTCTTCATCATATTTTTGGTACGCCTTTACTGCCGCTTCTATTTTGTCGGCAGTTGCGCCAAGGAGAATAAGCACCTTTACCCTGCTGTTTATGGGTTCCGCCAAAAGGCTGTAATCAAGCTGCTTGTCGGAGCCGCCGGCTATCACAATAAGCCGCTTTTCAAATGCGTTCAGCCCTGCGATAACGCTGACGGGACTTGTTGCAATGCTGTCGTTATAGTACTTCACTCCGTCAAGCTCGCGGACAAATTCTATTCTATGCTCAACGCCGCCGAACTCTCTTGCTGTCTCGGCAACGGCTTTATTTGGGACGTCACCGTGTATCAGCGAAATTGCGGTGAGATAATTCTCAACGTTGTGCATACCGGGAATTCTTATTTCGTCCTTGTGGACGATACGCTCAGTCACGCCTTTATCAGTGAAGCAGAGCCAGCCGTCCCCGTCGAGAAAAGAGCCGCGCTCTGGCTTGTTTTTGACGCTGAATTTATAAAGGTCGCCGCGGACAAATTCCGAAAGCTTGTCGGTTTCCTCATTATCCATGTTCAGAACTGTCCTTGAAAAGGCGTTCTGATGCAGGATAAGATTTTTCTTTGCGTCAATATATTCCTGCATTGATTTGTGGACGTTCAAATGGTCGGGATAAATATTTGTAATAGCCGCACTGTCGGGCGACCTGCGCATACTGATAAGCTGAAAGCTTGAAAGCTCAACAACGGCTGCGTCTTCTTCCTTTATGTCCTCTATTATCGGAAGCAGAGCCCTTCCTATGTTGCCTCCCTTATGTACAGTCTTTCCGCTGCGGGAAAGCATTTCGGAGGTTATTGAAGTTGTGGTGGTTTTGCCGTCCGTGCCCGTTATCGCATAAATTTTGCATGGGCAGAGGTCGAAAAAAACTTCCATTTCGGACGTGACGGTCACGCCCATACTGCGGGCTTTTTGCAGCTCTGGAATGTTGTAATAAACCCCCGGCGCACGGAAAACTATATCGCTTTCAAAAATGGGATCCAGATAATTTTCGCCGTTTGAAAGCTTTGCTCCTGCACTCTCGAACGCCTCCGCAAGAGCGCCCATATCCTGCCGCGATTTTTTGTCGCAGACGGTAACGTCCAGACCTTTTTTCAGAAAAAGTCTTATAATATCGTTATTGGTAACGCCTGTGCCGATAAATGCTGTTTTTTTATTTTTTATATCCTCGAAGAATTTTTCTGCTTTTGTCATATGATCTCATCTCCAAACTGTATTCGCACATCTTATATTATAGCTAATTTTTTTGAAAATAGCAATATAAGACATAGAAAATTCAGCATTTTCATAAATATAACTAAGAAATGAGGGATAAACATTGAAAATTTTTACGAACAGTATTGCAA
>CAMWVF010000035.1 GCA_947177545.1 uncultured Clostridia bacterium
ATGCCCAGCTTTGTCAAATCTTCAATTTTCATGTTAGTCCTCCTTTAAAAAATGTATAAAAAAAAGCTTCTTAGAACGGCGTTTTAATACCGTTTTAAGGGCGTTTTTCCAAAATTAAAAGCACCCTTAAAAAGAGTGCTATTGAAATTTCCTTTTAAGTATGATATAATAAATTTAACATACTAAAGGAGCAAGAAAAATGAGTGAACATGATTTTGATTTTGCAAACATAATTCTTACTAAACAAGATATTAAACTTATACGTAAGCTTAATAGAAAAAGAACGTTATTAGTCCGTTCAGATGATTGCAGTTACGACTATCTTTTACATCACAAAGTAATAGTCTTTAACCATTCCCGAGATATAGATGACGGAAATATAGAATTAATGGCAACACAAAATACAGAGCGATATTTAAGCTATTTAAAAGCAACGAAAACCGAAACAATACGTAATTGGATAACTACTATTATTGCCGTTGCCGCATTTGTTTTATCTATTATTTCTATCGTCCTGCAATTTCTAAAATACATATAACAAAGCTAATTATTAAAGACAATAAAGCTAAAATTGTTATATTATTTCTTATTTGAATAAAGCTCTGCATTTTTTCTTTTAAAGCTTTGTTTTCATGTTTCAATAATTCAATTTCGTCAAGCTTAGTTTTCATAATATTTCTCCTTTCAAATTTTTTCAAAATTAAAAGCACCCCGTTCGGAGTGCTTTAAGCTAATTCAATTGATTTTATTTCGGATTGATATAGTTCTATACCCATTCGATTTTTGGGGTCTGTTAAAATTCCAATGCTGTCCTCGTCGCTTTCGTTTTCAAAACCTGTTTCATAAAAATTAACAAAGCCTTTATGCTTTATTCCGTCTGTATCAATAACAACAACATTTTTAAAAAGAAAATCTTTTAAATTAACCATTTAATCATCTCCTTTTAGCAGGCACAATATGAGTTCTTGATTCTGAGTAATGTATTGTAAAAGAATTTGTTTCCGTAGCTTCTAAAGTGTCCTTGTCAACACAAAAGCCTATGTTTGTTTTGCATACAATAACTTCTTTTATTTGCCCATTTTTCTTAATCATTATATCACCTGTACCGTGCAATTCATTAACAATCTCCTGTATTTCCTGCAAAGAAATAGTCAAATAACTGCGTCCCTCGGTATACTCTTTGCCTTTCATGTGCGGAGCTTGTTTTTCGGGATTAATTTTAAGTGTAATTTCACCACTTGCTATCTTATTTTCAAGTATACTCCTTTTTTCAGATTTGTCAAGCAAATATTTTTTATTCGCCCAAACCGCTTTCTGCGAAACACTCCTGCCGAACCCGTCCACCCTCACACGGGAATTATCGGGAAGCAATCCGGTAGCTTTAAGGTGTTCGGCAAGAGCAGCCTCCCGCCGTTTAAGAGTAGCGGACTTACGAGCAAACTCATTGTCAAGCTTAGCGCGGAGCGCGGGATCGGAAGCGGAACGCGCCCCGTCCAAAGCCGCAAGCTCCCGTTTGGACTTTCGGATCGCACATTCATAGGAACGCTGCCTTTGTGTGTCCTTGTAAACTTTCTCATTTTCCGCAAGAGAAAAATTCGGCGCATTGGCAGGCTTGGAAAGTCCCTCAAAATACGGAAAGAACGAGTGCCGGCAATTCCAACCGCAAAGTCCGTCTCCCCTGCCGTAGCCTGTTGCGTCGTAAAAGTACGGATATTTCGGGTGTCCCTTGACAAGAGAATAAATCCGCCCCTGCCATTCAGCGTGAGAGGGACGCGCCCCCAAATGTGAGGACACCTCCACAAGCTGACAGTCCATCTCATGGGCAAGGTCAAGCTGCATATCGCCGCAGGTCTTGCCGATACTCGTAACCACCGCGCGGCGTACAGCAACGTCAATCTGGTCGGTACGCCCCGAAGCGTAGGAAACGCACTTGATACCGTCAGCACCTAATTTTTGAACAGCCTTGAAGCACGCCTCCTGCGGGGTAAACGCCCCGTTTGCCACTTCAAGATACGCAAGGTCAAGAGCGTCCGAAAGCTGCCAATTCGCCGCCGCTGCCGCCGAATTGGTAAGATTGCGGAGCAGTCCGTTTGTATTTTTCAGACCTCGTTTAAGTGCATTGGAGAACGCTGCCGACCGTGTGTAATTCGTAAGTTTATCTCTGTAATCGTCCGACAAAATCCCCTCTGCAATGGCGATTTTGTAGACCTTCGCGTCCTCGGCAATAGCGGTTTTCACCGCGTCCGTGTACAAATCCTTAAGGACTTTTTCCTGCACCTTTAGCTTTGCCGCAATGCGCCGCTTGACCTCTCGGGAGGAGATAGTAAGCTGATTAGCCTTGTACAATTGCCACTCCGCCGTGGGCGTAAGCATATCGGCTTTGGTGATACGCCTGCAAATGTCGGAGATAATTTCGTCTTGAAGCTCCGACATTAATTGTATCATATTGTCGGGTAGTCTGTCAAGTTGTGTTGGTGACAGTGCCATTATTAACCACCGTCCTCAAAGCCCAAATCAACCTGCTGACCGTCCTCTATCTCGGCAATAATTTGCTTAGCCTTATCTTTGGTCTCACCGTACCACTTAACGCGATACTCCCATTTTGCCATAAGACCGTCCCGAACGTCCTGCTGATCCTGAAGCCGTTCTGCCGCCTCGTCAATAATGACGGACTTGTCAAAATTGACCTCAACCTTTGTATTTTCGTCAAAATCAGCTCCCATAATGTGCTTGCCGACATGGAGAACCGCTCGAACCAACGACAGCATAAATTCCTCCACAACAATGTAATGCTTGTGGGCGTTCTGGATAAGGTCTTGCTTGTCGCCCGTGTACTGCGTCGCAGTAACCGCCGTCGCGCCGTTAAATTGGTAATGCTTGTTTCCAAGACCTGCCTTGAAAGATAAATAATCAAGGGCGGACTGCACACCTTTAGTGTTTTCCTCGGTACGCAAAGCAGGATTAAATTCCTGCAAAAGGGCTTGATTTCCTTTGTCGTCAATGGGCATTTTCACAAACATGAAAAGCTGCTGATTAACGTCGTCGGGAGCAACAGTCTTGCCGTCCTCTGTAGTCTCGGCAAGGTCTTTTTTCATAAAAACCTTTTTCGCGCCCAGATAATAATCGGAGCAGAAATTATTGAAGCAAAGGTCGACAGCTTTCAAAGCGTCTATCGCGCCGTGGAGTACCGATATGCCCAAACCGTTGTTGTCCTCCACGTCGTTTTCAATATTCGGTTCAATTATTGAGAACCACGGAACGCCGCACCCCGTATTGATTTCCGATACCGTATCCTGCGGCAGTTCCGCAGGTTCAAGGACGTTGTTAGCTGCCTTAAAGCGGTAATATTTTATGACGTAATTGCCTTGTTTGTCAAGCAAATGAGTCTCCAGCTTCAAAAGCTTTTTGCCCTTTTCGGTAAATTCTGAAGCAAACGCCACCTCGGTGATTTTCCCGTTATCAACAGAGATTGGGATTATCATATCAGCGGATATGTAGTTAAGCTTGATTTCCGCCTCTGGAGAAATCTCTAAGCTGCCGCCGTCCGTCTTAACATTTTGAACGTGCAGCACAACCGCTCCCGTACCCGTTGCAAAAGCTTTTTCCACAAGGCGGTTAGCCTGTACCCAGAAGCCGTTCGCTCCCAGAACGCCGCCCGTTTCCTTTTCACCCTGCACAAAAATATTTGCGCTTTTGTCCTCGATAACAATTTTCGTCTTGGAATTAAGCAGTATCGAAGCCCAGTCCTCGCAAACCTTTTTGCCCATTTTCAAGGTGTACATATCCCGCTGAAATTGCTTCTTTCCGTTGTTAAAAATAAAGCTGTGGAACGGCTTGCAATACCCTCTCCACCAGTCAAGCCATAAACCTATTTTTTTGTAATATTCCGCTGAAATGTTGTAACCTAAATTAGAATTTATCCATGAGATAAGTTGAGTATTCAAGCATTTCCCTCCTTAGTCGTGAATATGTAAATAATTAATAAAACGGCTGAAGCTGTACTCCAGCGCGTCCGCTGTATCTATGTCGCAAGTTCCGTCATCAAGACGAACGTCCTCGTTAGGTTTTTTAATGTCCCATACCTGTGTACAAAGGCTGTCAATAACATTTTTACACCAGCGGCATACCTTGAAACGGTTCTGCGACATAAGCCCGTTAAGCGCATAAATTCTGTCGTTTATCTTACCCTTGTAGCTGTCTGCAACCTCGGCAGGGATACGATTTCTTTCAACAAAAAAGCGTATGCCGTTTATGAGGGTCTGCTCTGCGCAATCGCAGAAAATGTATGGAATATTCGCCCTCGAAAATTCCTGCCGCAGATATTTGTAAAAAGCAAGCAGCTCCTTGTTTATCATATCGGGGTCAATAGTACCTTTACCGCCCTCAATTTTGTGATCCGCAATAACGCACAAGCTCTCAAAATTGCCTATTACCGCAGTTGCGACAAAGGTTGTTTTTGAACCGTTGCCGCCGAAGTCGATACCAATTGATATAAAGCGGATATTTTTAGGCTTGATGTCAGTAATAAACTTGTCGGGATCGTCTGCAAAGGTTTTAAAAATAACCCCGTCAACAGGACACCGTACGCCAAGAATTTTTCGGCGGTACTCGGCGGTATTAACGTCATACTGTGAGATAAATGCTTCCCGCTGCTCGTCTGAAATATTAATATTGTCGGCAATAGTGAAATGCCCGTAGTTGTACCCGCCGATAAGCTTCCCATCGTCAGCTTTTTTAGCGTATTTGTCAATATAGTCCCTGTATATGAGCGCACCCGGCGTGCAAGGATTCAAGTCCCAGAAAATTTTCCTGCGCTGCGCCGCAGCCTGTCGGGTAAGAGCCTCCTTGATAGTCTCCTCATGGTGCAGGTCTATCTCGGTAGCTATCCACATACCGATAGACGAACCTCTGAATTTCTTGTAGCTGTCCGACTTTCCGCCGCCCACAAACATTACAATTTTTGTTTTGTAATGAGTAAATTTTCCGCAGATTATGAGAGCCTCGTTGCCGCGGTATTTTCCCCATTTGCACTGGTTTCTAAAATAATGCTCCACACCAAATCCGTTGCAGTCTCCGATAATAAGCTTAGCCGTCGCGGCGGTGGAAGCAGTAGCAAGGTGCAGCTTGTCGGGAGTGTCCCGAAGCTCTTCGCAGAATGCGATAACATTATCAACGGTCTTGCCCGCACGAACCGCACCCTCGGCAATGTTATACACACATTTTTTACAATTCCGAATGTACTCCATATGCTTCTCGGAGAAATTATACGGAATAGTCTTTTTAGTTCTTATCTTCATATAAAGCCTCCCTTATGTCGGAAACGTCCTCGATCTCGGTGTCGCCCACAGGCTTGTCGCTGTACTTGTCGGGCATTTTGTTTTTAAGTAAAAACTGCAAAGCCCCGACGTTCGGTAAAACCGTTACCCGCTTGCTTTTGACGGACTTTTTCCCGCCCCTGTATGACACCTCTTTTTCGGTATGAGTACCGCCAACCGCCGCCCCGATGAGAGCCGCCTCCGCCTCGGCGTTTATGAGGTCGCCGTACTCGGAGATAAATTTTGCTACGTCCTTTCGGCGCGCGGCAAAGTCTTTCATCATTTGGGTACGCTTCTTTTTGTCGGGTTCGGCAAAAAGGGAATTAATAAGATCGGCAGCCGTAAAGCCGCCGATCTCCTCCTCTGTATTTTCCGCGGACTGCATTGCCTCCGCAAGAGCCTTTATGCTTGATTTTTCAACGGGGGTCATGGGTAAAAATCACCTCTTTCAAAAAACGAACGCAAACGTCCTTTTTTGGCGTTTTGATGTTCGGTGGTATAACTTTGACGAAAAATTATTAGAACGCCGTTCTAACGCCTTTTAATGGGTATTTAATGCATACTTTAAAAGGGTATGCTTCGCCATTCGGCTTTCGGAAAAATTCCCGTCCGATAAATAAAAATTATTCGTACAAATTATCGGAGCAGAGGAACGAATCAACCCTGTCCGAATTTATTTGCCGTTTTGTATTTCTATGCCAATATTAGCGCGGTGGACTTTTCCGCCGAACCGTACCTCCACCGCTGCCTTTTTCTGACGTGCGTTGAGGTACTTTATATCGTCCTCATGTCCCTCTAAAAATCCCCCGCAGGTAATATTATCGCCGTCAACCGTCAGCGGGGACGGTTCAATTATCTCCCCGCCGTTGGAAAGCCATAATATGAGGTCGGCTTCACGTTCGGGGAGCGGCGTTGGAAGTCCCAAAAATCTGATTACCCCCGAAATGGGATTGATTATATGAAACATCTCCGCGCTGTAATCAATATCCACAAAAACATAGCCGGGGAAAAGAAGCTTTATCATCTTAGACCACAGACCGCCCTTGCGGATAAGAATTCTTTCACGGGGGACGTAAGCTGTAATGTCCCTCTGCTCCAAAAGCTTCCGAACGGTCAGCTCCTTGCCTGTAATTACTTGAAGTACGTATATCATGGACTGCCGCCTCCCTCTTTGGAAGCCTCCGCAGCCAATTCCTCAAGTATGGCGGAAAGCCGCGCGTAGTCCTCGGGATATTTTTTCGCAATAGCGGTGAACACCTTGTCTTTAACAGCGTCGAAGCCCGCTTCGGAAATATCTTTGTTTTTCAGGTCAAGATTTTTCTTGTATGCGGCAACGCGTATCAATTCGGTAGCTTGCTTCATTACCTTTAGCGGGTCTGTATTTTGCAGATCATCTTCATCAAATTTAAGTACGCCGTCAAGGATTATATTTGACATGATCTTTATAATCCCCTCGGTAGTATCCAAATTCGGATACTTGTCAAGCTCCTGCGAAATAGCCTTAAAATTTTCCTGCGCAAGCCTAAGAGACTGAATAGACTGATTAAGCCGTGAAGCGTACCGCTGAATTGATGAGTAGGAAATTTCAAAACCGACATTCTGCACATAATCCACAATGTCGTGATATTTAAAATTCGCCTTTATCATTTCATCAATGGTATTTCTGACCTCTTCGGGAAAATCATTTATTTTAGGGTGACTTCGATTTCCTGTTTTCATATGCCCTCCTAATTGTCAATGCACGGGTCTTCGACCACTCCAGCAAGAAGCTGTATACCCTTAGCAGTAAGCTTACCCTCTATCTCGTCCATAGGATAATCCGCAAGCTCAACGGGTTTTTGAGTGTCAACATGACGTATGCGGATATATTCCGATTCGATAAGATAATTAACGCTGTCCGCAAAATCATCAGCGTCAAGTCCCAGCGCGGAGCGTATAGAGGACAGTTTATTAAAATCCGTGCGGAGCATATTTATTCCCCGCAGCACCTTGCCGTTGTTTTCAATAAAATTCGCGGCGCGGGCTTTTTTAAATAACATCTCTGGATTCATGATTTACCTCCTCTGCTCATATCCATTAATATTTTCAGCATATCGTCAAGCTTTTTTTCGGTCTTGGTCTGCTCCCGAAAAAAATCGTCCTTAGTCAGATAATTGTCCTTGATTTTGGATATATCAGTCTTGCAGACTTCAATGTCCTTTTTGGCTTCTTCAAGCTCCGCCTTGGTAGCCTTTTCATTCAGACTGTCATATGCACGCTTTACAAAAAATCCGATAATTCCCACAAGGGCAGTTATTACCGTCATTAAAATTTCGGAAAATTCCATATGCTCACCTCACAAAATTTATATAATAAAAATGGCGTATAATTAAATCTTACAATTTAATCATACACCATTATTTCTATCATTTCTCTTTTCATATGAAAAGAAATTTTGATAATTAATTTTTTGTAACGTCATCAAAGAGAGAAATTTGTCCGGGCAGAGGAGCAGCCTTTACTGCTTTAAGAACAGGAGAGATAATTCTGCGGATAGAAATTTCCGAAAGATTGAATTTTTTCGCAAGCTCCAGATAATTGTACCCGTTAAATTCTTTACGTATCTGCTCATCTCGGACGTTTGCGGTGACCGTATCGGGCTTGCATATGTAAATATATGAGCCTGCATAATTCCGCAGTAAATTTTTGTACGCTTCCAGCCCGATACACTCCGCAAGCTGCCGCTGATCCTCGTCTAAGTCCTCAAGCGTTAATTTTTCAAGCAGGCTCATTTTTATCACCCTTTCCGTACCATTTCTATTGAGA
>CAMWVF010000036.1 GCA_947177545.1 uncultured Clostridia bacterium
CCATATCGCTGGTGCGAACACACGGTTGCTAAAATCCTTGAAAGTATGGAGTACGCAGGACATACGGTGAATTTTAAGTCGCAAATTAAGTCCTACAAATGCAAAAAGCGTATTAACCACGCTAAAGAGGATTGGGTGGTTTTTGAGAATACCCACGAGCCGATTATTTCCCAACAGGATTTTGACTTGGTTCAGGAGCTTCGGAAAAACAAGCGGAAAATTCAGAAGTGCGGCGAAGTTAATCCTTTTTCGGGAATGGTTTATTGTGCGGACTGCGGTTCAAAAATGTATCTGTGTCGCTCTGCAAGTCTTACGGGCAAACAGGAGCATTTGAAGTGCAGCAGCTACGCTAAGGACAAGGACGAATGCTCGGCGCACTTTATTAGGACAGAAGTTTTGAGTACTATTGTGATTGCCGAACTCAACAAGCTGCTTGAAACCGTACATAACAACGAGGACGAGTTTATTCGCGCGGCTATGGAAAATTCCGTTCAATCGCAGGAAGCCGAGTTGAAAAAAGCGAGAAAGCTTGTTAAGCAGTACGAAAAACGTGTCGCGGAGTTGAATAAACTGTTTACCCGTCTTTACGAGGATAATGTTTTGGGGAAGATTTCAGATGAGCGGTTTGAGATGATGTCCAAAGGCTATGAGGACGAACAGGCGGAACTCAAAGCTAAAATTTCCGAGTTATCGGCGGCTATTGAGGTCAAGGAACAGAAGTCGGCTGATACGTCTCAATTCTTGGAGATTGTTCGGAAGTACACCGAGATTACGGAACTTACTCCTGAAATTATGCACGAGTTGATTGAAAAAATCGTGGTTTATGCTCCCGACAAGTCAAGCGGTCATAGGGTTCAGCAAATCAACATTTATTATCGGTTTAATATCGCGGTTTCAACGGCGATTGCTGACCGCAGGGAGTATGGCAAAAAGATAAAGGCTGCGTAGTTGCAGCCTTTATCAAAAACTTTAAAATACTTCTTTACCGATATCAGCCTTTAGACGGAGGATTTTTTGTGCTTATTTTCTTTCCAAATCTTTTTTGTTCATAAGCTCTTCAAGGAGCTGGGGGTCTTTAAAATCAAAGTTTGTGCGGTCGTAAAAATGGTCTGTAATATCCCACAAAACAGGGCACATACCCCTCGTGTATATAGCCTCGCAAACTGCGCCGACATATTTTCTCACCATTTCAGGGGATTTGTTTTTTGTTGCCACACCATACTCACCAAAAATCACGGGGATACCCTTGTCAACAAAGTTAGTTTTCATCATGTCCATGAGCTTGTCAAGTTCGGCGATATCTTCATTAGTACCCCAATCGGCGCGGGCTTTGCCCCAGTCAGCGTCTGTTTCAAGGAGCGCAAAAACAGCGGGTGTGTAGTAGTGTACCGAAACTGCACAGCGGTTCTCGGTGTCGTTTGGCATTTTGAACAGCTCGTCGCAGGTCAGCTCAATGTCGGTGTTGTAGCCTGCAATAAGGAGGTGTCTCTTGGCATTGTTGCCTCCCGATTTCCTGACGATATTAACAAAACGCTGATTCATGTCGTTCAGCACACCGTAGGATTTTTCCTTGTCCCCCTGATTGCTGTAGCGGTTCCATATCTCGTCCCAGCCGCCCTCTTCGTTGAGGGACTCGAACATCAGCTTGTCGCCGTAATCCTTGAAAGCCTCGGTAAGCTGTGTCCAGACGCTTTCATATTTTTTGAAGCACTCCTCCCGCTTGTCGTCCTTGCCGAAGCCCTCGAACCAGCCGCCGTCCCAGTGGATATTCATTATCACATAAAGGTCGGCGTCCAAAGCCCAGTCAACAACCTGCTTTACTCTTGCAAGATAGTCGGGGTTTATGGTATAGTCCTCCGCCATCATATTTGACCACGCAACGGGGACGCGCAGTACCCCGAAGCCGCAGCTTTTATAGCCCTTGATAAGCTCCTCGGTAACAACGGGACTTCCCCAGCCTGTTTCGTAATTTGTTACGCTTGTGTTTGATATCCAGTCCCCGCAGCTTTCAAAGGTGTTGCCGAGATTTATTCCAAGCCCCATTTCCTGTACAAGCTCCATTGTGGTAATATCCCGCATTTGCTGCTCCTGTTCATTAGTTTGCTCTGCTGTCTGTTCATGAGTTTGTATCTGTTCCTGCGTCACGGCTTCGGCGTTTTCACAGCCCGACATGAATGAGGCAGCTATTGCAGCGGCGGCAATTGCGGCAGCGATTTTTTTCAGCTTCATAATATCCTCCTTAATACATCAAAAGCTATGCAATCGGTGTAAACGTTTTCGACATTATACTGCATTTTTACCATTGTTTCCAGTATAATTTGCGTACAATTTGTAAATTTTCTACAAATCATATTTTGAATTATTTAAGCCTTCTTTAAGTATGCTCTTATATAAAAATCCTCGGCATGATGCCCCGTGCAATATTACACATTGACACATTGCTTAATGTGTGGTATAATTTACATAAGTTACACCAAAAAATAAGGGGGAAAATTATGTCGAGAATTATTTTGCTTGCCGACCTCCACGGCAACTATACCGCGGTACAAGCCATGGAAAAGGAGCTTAAAAGTACTCCTCACGACGAGATATGGTTTTTGGGGGACGCTGTCGGAAAGGGTCCCCAGAATATAGAGACCTGCGACTGGGTGCGGAGAAATTGCAGCCGTCTTGTCTGCGGAAATTGGGATATCTGGGTCTCTGACAGGAACAATAATTTCAACGGCAACGATTTTTACCAAAAGCAGATAGGCGAGGAACGTATGGAATGGCTTGGATCGCTCCCTGCCGAGGACGAGGTACTTATAAGCGGAATACGGTTTCGTCTGTTCCACGGCAGACCCGCTTTGAATTTAGTGCAGGGCTGGGACAGCGATGATTATATAATGGACTTTTTCAATGCAAACGACAAGACCTACGGCGGGATAATCTGCGCCGACAGTCACCGTCCGTTTATACGCTCCACACACGCAGGCTACGCGGTCAACACTGGCAGTATAGGCAACAGTCTCGGCGTGCCCAAAGCCCATGCTCTGCTTGTGGAGGGGGAGCTTGACTGTCCCGAATCCGCTCCGCTGCGAATGACAATATTGAGCGTTCCCTATGACAACGAAGCGGCTGCGGAGATTGCGCGGCGCACCGAGGGATTGCCATCTAAAGAAGCGTACATCAATGAAATTCTCACGGGGGTGTACTCGCGGTAAATATTTACAAGTGGAAAGGAATTTTTAATAATGATTAAAGCTGTTTTCACCGACTTTTACGGTACTCTTGTACACGAGGACGGAGCAGTTATAGAAAAAATCTGCAATGAGATTTTCAACACGGGAAACGCCGAAAGCAAATCTCAAATAGGCTCATACTGGTGGCAGGAATTTCAGACTTTATTTATGAATTCATTCGGCGATAATTTCAAGACGCAAAGAGAGCTTGAACACTTATCGTTGGTAAAAACAGCAGAAAAATTCCAATATCCCGCAAGCGTTAAAAATTTAAGCGAAATGATGTTTGAACATTGGGTCAAGCCTCCCGTATTTGAAGATACAGAACTATTTTTTAAGATGTGCCCCGTCCCTGTCTATATCGTGTCAAACATTGACAGGGCAGACATATTGGCGGCGGTTGAATATCGTCGTTTTAAACCGTCGGGGATATTCACAAGCGAAGATGCAAAAGCTTACAAGCCGAGGAAAGAACTATTTGAGCTTGCCATAAAAACCGTTGGAATAAGCGCAGACGAAGCTGTACATATAGGGGATTCTTTAAACAGCGACGTAGGCGGAGCGGCTTCCGTCGGAATAAACGCGGTGTGGTTAAATCGGAATAACAGAGAAGTTCCAAACGGAATTGTTTCCGTAAGAAAATTAACAGAACTTTTTGACACGATGTTTTTTAAATAGAAGAATAAAAGGAACATTACAATGAAATATTTTCTTATATATCTTGCAGCCGTCAGTCTAATCGCAGTAATAATGACGGTATCGGACAAGTCCCGCGCGAAAAAGCATAAACGCCGTATCGCCGAGAAAACCCTGTTCAGTACGGCGGTTTTAGGCGGTTCGGCGGCAATGTACCTGACCATGCTTGCAGTCCGCCACAAGACCAAGCACAAGAGGTTTATGATAGGTCTGCCGCTTATTATGATTGTTCAGGCGATTGCAATTGCATTTGTAATAAATCGTACATAAAAAATTTTTGAAATGTACTTGAATTACTGCGGATTAAGTGGTATTATCATATCGTAATATTTTAAACCGATGATTGAGAGTAGTAGCTTCGGAGGGTCACTAATCAGGCGCAAGCTTGTAACAGAGAGCCGCAGACGGTGGAATTGCGGCAGCGGATACCGATGTGAATGGACTCATGAGGGCAAACCGAGGAACTGAATATTCTGTTCGTTAGGGGCGACGCAGACCGTGCGTTATTCGGGGCGCGTATGTCAGTACGTTGCATTGAGAGGCGTTTTTACGCAACTTGGGTGGTACCGCAGGAAATTATATCCTGTCCCATTAAAGCCATACGGCTTTTGGGACGGGTTTTTTGTTTTTATTGGGTACACTAAACTCAAAAATTATTAAATTCAAATACATTGCCGTAAGCTGACACTTGCGGCGCATCATGAAAGGATATGTTACTATGAAAAAACTCAAGCTCACATCACTTATTTTAGCGGCGGCTATGGCTTTGGGACTTTCCGCTTGTTCGGGCGGAAACGATACTCAGGACGGTACAAACGACGGCGGCGCTGCTTCCGCTGACACCTACAAGGTAGGAATTATCCAGTACGGCAGTCACCCCTCGCTGGACAACTGCTATCAGGGCGTTGAGGAAGCTCTCAAGGCTTCGGACATTGCCGACAAGCTGGAGATAGACCGTCAGGACGGCAATTTTGACAGCGCGACCTGCGACACAATCGCAAAAAATATGGTGGCAAAAAATTACGACATCATTTACGCAATTGCAACTCCCGCGGCTGTTTCGGCGTACGCTGCTGCGGCGAACACCGATATTCCGGTAATTTTCTGCGCAGTTTCAGACCCCGTTGCGGCAGGCATTGTTGAGGACATGGCTGCTCCCGGCGGCAACTGCACAGGTACTTCCGATATTCTTGACTTCAGCTCACAGGTAGAGCTTATTCAGGCTCTCCAGCCCGACGTTAAGAAGATAGGCGTTTTGTACACAACAAGCGAAGCTAACTCCGTTTCACAGCTTGCAAGCCTTAAAGAGGTTGCCGAGAGCAGGGGTATTGAAATAGTTGAGCAGGGCGTACAGGGTGCGGCTGACGTTCCCCAGGCTGCAACAACTCTTGCGGCAAAGGTCGACTGCATAAACAACTTCACCGATAACAATGTTGTAAGCAATCTTACAGTTCTTTTGGAGCAGGCAAACGCTGCGGGAATCCCCGTTTACGGCTCCGAGGTTGAGCAGGTTTCCAACGGCTGTATGGCTTCAATAAGCATTGACTACGTTGCACTGGGCAAGGTAACAGGCGAAATGGGAATTCGCGTCCTGAACGGCGAAAGCGCGGGAACTATCGCTGTGGGACAGATATCCGAGGGTACTCCCGTGGTAAACACAGAGGTAATGGAAAGGTTCAATATTGAGCTTCCCGAGGCGTACGCGAACGCTGAAAAGGTTACGACCAATACGGAAGCGGCTAAATAACAAGGCTGACCCTTGTTCTACCCCAATGTTAAGGTCATGTACACTTACTCTGCATAGCCCCTATCAAGGGGCGGGTAGGTTTATATTTAAATATTTTTCAGAGGATAGAATTTTGACATTCTATCCTCTGTATTCTATTAACGATATAAGTTGAGAGATCGACAGAGGAATTGAGATGAAAAAAGTTAAGCTGTTATTTATAGGAGCAATTAGTTTAATTGTGTTTGGTTTATTATTACCGCAGCCAATACAGGCATTGTTGGTAGTAATAGATACGCCCGTAAAAGAATTTTTTGCGGCGCATCAATTGAGCCTATGTGTGATTGTTGGGTTAATACAAGGAATATCAGAAGAATGCGGATATTGCTTTGTCTTAAAACATATAAAAAACGAACCGCCCGAAAATACGCCTTTTTGGTTTGGATTGGGCAGAAGCGTGTTACATACTTTATTTGATATAGTAACAATTATTATTGCATTTTCAAATATATGGGTATTTATCTTTGCCGTTGTGTCAAGGATATTTAGTTTTGCGGCAATGATAGAATTAACAAAGATAGACTACTTTTCATATCAGAGGAAAAAAGTATTATATTTAGGATTAAGCGTATTATTGCACGCATTGCTAAATGGCGTGTTGTATGCGCATGAGTTACAGCTGTTCAATGCAGCGGCAAATTCGGATACATGGTTTATACTTGTATTTTCGATTACTGTTATTGCTGTTTCGAGTATCATTTCAAAAAAGAGTTAAGGAAGGGCATAGACAATTACTAATTTGTCTAAACAAGCCAAACGGTTTTTACAATAATATTTATTGAAACTAAGTACTGCATAACCCTTGTAAATCCGTGCAAAATATGGTATAATCAGTATCATACAATTTTATTTAGCGAGGTAATTTTTATGGATATAGTAATGAACGTTCTGCGTGTAACTCTTGAAGAGGGACTTATGTACGCCCTGCTTGCTATCGGCGTGTACATAACCTACAGCATACTGGACTTCCCCGACCTGTCCGTAGACGGCACTATGCCTATGGGTGCGATAGTGACGGCGGTGCTTATAATAAACGGCATGAACCCGTGGCTTTGTCTTGTGATAACATTTCTTCTCGGCATGGCTTGCGGTGCGGTTACGGGACTTTTACACGTCAAGCTGAATATACGTCCCCTGTTGTGCGGAATTATTGTATACACTGCCATGCTGTCCATAAACCTTGTTATACTTTTCAAGGGCAACAACGGCATTACAGTGGCGTCGTTTTTCCGCAAGCCAACCATTTTCAACAGCGGCATTGCAACAGTTTTTCCCGACACGTGGAAAATCGTTATACTCTCTCTTATCCTTGTTGTGGTCTGCAAAATTATTATGGACTTCTACCTTAAAACCAAGTCGGGGCTTCTTCTCCGTGCCACAGGCGACAACGAGCGTTATGTTACCATGCTTGCGAAAGATCCGGGTTACACGAAAATTCTGGGACTTGCAATAGGCAACGGATTTGCGGCGTTGTCGGGCTGCGTTATCGCACAGCAGAAAGGCTCCGCAGACCAGCAGATGGGCGTTGGTATGGTAGTACTGGGACTTGCTTCGGTAATTATAGGTCTTAGCATTTTTAAAAAGGTCAAGTTTATGAAACCTACCACAATGGTTATTCTGGGAAGTATTCTCTATAAGGCTTTTCTGTCTGCGGCGCTGGCGTTAAATCTTCCTACAGAGTATTTAAAATTGCTTATGGCTATACTGTTTACGCTTGCGCTTGTGTTCAGCGAGAAACTTACAGGTAAGAAAAAAAGGGTGTAAATTGACGGCAAATTTTAATTTAATAAAAAAGGGGGTCTGTTTTATGAAAATAAAAACAGGTTATCATGCGGTTTATGCGGAAAACTATTTCAGCGGAATAGACGACGCTAAAAAATACGGTTTTGAATTTGTGCAGTTTGAATTAGGTGTACCTGCATATTTCCTGAACAAATCAACAAAGGAAAAGTTGCTTGAAATAAAAAAATATGCCGAGGACAGCGGTGTTGAGGTGACTTTCCATTCTCCCGCGGACAATATGAGCCTGTTCAGCGATTATCCGCTGATACGCATGGGCATTCTTGACGAAACCAAAGCAATGCTTGAAATGGCGAATATTATCGGCGCAAGGCATATGACATTCCATACGGGTGTGTATTCAAAATTCAAGAAAAGCGGAGAAAAAGCAAAGCCTTTTTATGCGGAGCATTATGAAAAAGTCCTTTATGAAAATCTAAAGACTTTGATAAACGCAAGCGGAGACGTTTTGGTATGCGTGGAAAACGACAGTCTTGACGATGTTTCAAGGCTGGTTATACAGCGTCTTATTGACGAAAATGAGCGGCTTTACCTCACGCTTGATACGGCAAAGATGTATG
>CAMWVF010000037.1 GCA_947177545.1 uncultured Clostridia bacterium
TAATATGACAGCGCCTCTTGCGGACAGAATACGTCCCAAAATCTTGGACGACGTTGTGGGACAGTCTCACATACTTGGTAAGGACAAGCCGCTCAGAAGAATTATCGAAAGCGGCAAAATACCCAACATGATATTTTACGGAAGCTCCGGTGTGGGGAAAACCACCGTCGCCCGAATTATTGCCGAAAATACAAACATGAAGCTCCACAAGCTGAACGGCACCTCTGCCTCTATTGCCGATATTAAGGACGTTATCGCCGATACAAATACCTTTGACGGTCTTAACGGAATTCTGCTGTACTTGGACGAAATACAGTATCTCAACAAAAAACAGCAGCAGTCCATGCTTGAATATATCGAGAACGGACAGATAACCCTTATCGCGTCCACCACAGAAAATCCCTATTTTTATGTGTACAACGCTATAATAAGCCGCTCCACGGTGTTTGAGTTCAAGCCAATAACCGCTGAGGAGCTTGTCCCCGCTGTGAGCAGGGCTTTCAGCCTTGCCGCCGAGGAGCTGGGCATGAAAATAAAGGTTGAGAAAGGCGTTGTGGAACATATTGCTCAAGGCTGCGGGGGGGACGTGCGCAAATCAATAAATACAGCGGAGCTTTGCCTCCTTTCCGCTGCAAGCGCAGATGGGGAGGTCGTAATAAAAATGGAGACCGCCAAAGCCCTGACCCAGCGCAGCAATATGCGCTATGACAGGGACGGCGACTCCCATTACGATATTTTGTCGGCGCTCCATAAGTCTGTTCGCGGTTCGGACGAAAACGCCGCCCTCCACTATGCCGCCCGTCTTATTGAGGCGGGGGACATTATTTCACTCTCCAGACGGCTTTTATGTATAGCAGCCGAGGATATAGGTCTTGCCTATCCTCAGATAATCCCCATAGTAAAGGCTTGCGTGGACAGCGCGTTACAGCTTGGTCTGCCGGAGGCAAAGCTGCCTCTTGCAAATGCGGTGATACTTCTTGCCACCGCGCCGAAGTCCAATTCGGCTTGTCTTGCTATAGACGCGGCTTTGGAGGACGTTCAGACCAAGGAATGCGGTGATTTCCCACGCCATTTGCAGAATAAGCATTTCGACGGCGAGGGAGCAGCGGTCAAGGGGCAGCATTATCTGTACCCTCATAATTTTCCCAACCACTATGTTGAGCAGCAGTATCTGCCCGACCCCATAAAGGAGAGGGTCTACTACCAATACGGCGAAAACAAGTCGGAACAGGCAGCAAAGCAGTACTGGGCTAAAATAAAGCAGGGCAAATAATTGACAATTTATATCAGGGGACGGTAAACACGTCCCCTAAATTATTTAGAATTTAGAAACGGCTTTCTATAATTTTTGAGGATAATTCCGAGGAATACCGCCAGTGAGAAATATGCCCATCGGTTATAAAATATTCGGGAGGACGGTGAATGTGCGACCCGCTGAAAACGTCCACAATAATTAGCTTGACCTTCATTTTTTCGGGGATAAGCGCCTTTATGTAAACGCTTGCATGCTGACCCACAGCCGCGCCCTCTTTAGGCTCGGCAAGTCCCGCAAGATTGGGGGTAAGCTCCACAAAAATTCCGTAATCCTCAACGCTGCGGATTATTCCGGAAACAGTCTCGCCGTAATTGAAGCGGGATGCGTTTTCCTCCCAAGTACCTAATAGCTCCTTGTGGGAGAGCCATACCCTGCCGCCGCTTACGTCCTTGATTACTACGAAAATATCCTGTCCGGTCTGAAAACGGTCGGAGGGGTGGGATATCCGCGAAACGGAAATAGCGTCTATTGGAATAAGGGACGGTATCCCGCAGCCAATGTCAACGAAAGCTCCGAACTGTTCAAGGTGAGTTACCTTTGCGGGGATAACGTCCCCGGGTGTCAGGGTGGAGATAAAATTCTCCATGCACTCCTGCTGGACCTCACGTCTGGACAGTACAGCGGTGAAGCCCCCCGTCTCGTCCTTTAAAATCTGCTTGACCTTGAAGCAAACGGGCTTGTTGACCTTAGTGATGAGAGCGATGTCCTTGGTAGTCCCCTCGGAAATGCCTATCGCGCCCTCCTCGCGGGGGATAATACCCTTGGCGCAGGGCAGGTCGATGTGCAAGTCGTGGTCGTTGTCGCATATCAGCACACGTGCTTCGAGAATTTTCTCCTGAAGCATGGCTTCCTGCAAAGCGAAAATTGATTTGATACAGCTTTGATTATCGGGCGTCATAAAAAGCTCGCCCTCAGGACAATATTTTTTCATTTTGTACCTCCCGAGTTTTTATTCTGAATGTTTCTGCTTTTCAATTCTATGCTTTGGGGACGTTTTATATTCGGGAAAAGTTATTGCATCGAAAATTTTTTTGCTAATGTACATAAAAAATAACCGCAGAGAAATTCCCTGCGGAATAGAGTTGGAGTGTGTCAACGAAATCTAAGTCAGCCGTGTTATATCCCTGCCGCCGTGACCGATTATAATTCGGGAAGCCTTTGCGGCGTCCTCGCTTCGGCATACCACTTCAACGATGTGCTTAGCCGAAATATAGTCGTTCTCGAATACCTCGCTCTCGTTATCGTGCGAGGGGAAACTAAGAGGCATGGAGTAAGTCGGATTGTTTGTGGTGGTGTTAAAGGCTACCACCGTGTTCATTTTGTTGGTCTGTTTGTGAGCGGAGCGCTCCTTTGTCTCGACAGACGCAAGGGGAGACAGGGCGTTTTTTAAAGCTCCCGCGGCAAAGTCCGCGCTGTCTGGAGAGTCGAAATGTGCGATTATTTTCATGGGTAAAAGTTCTCCTTTACTTATTGTGATTTAGTATTATTTGTGCAATTCGCTTCTTTTAGAGTAAATTATACGTGCTATTTTTTATTTTGTTTAGAATTTCTGAAAATATTGCTGAAAATAATTGCTTTTAAGGGGTAAAATGTGGTATAATAAAATTATTGTCTATATAATTTTATTACTTGCAATTTTTGTCAATTTTACAATAAAATCTTCTGAAGGGAGCGCGCCGCGAATGGATATTTCTCCAATGGATATACTTGTTATGAAAAAACAGCACCCCTGCGGCGAAAAGCGTATGCTTGTGCTTAGAGCGGGCATGGACTTCAAGCTGCGGTGTATTGGATGCGGACACGAGTTCATGGCGCCCAGAAGTAAAATAGAAAAAAATGTAAAATCAGTTGAGCGTTCCGAAAAAGGCGAGCCTTAGCGGACAGCAGCTTTTGATTACTGAAAATACCGATTTTGAAAGGAGAGTTTGCGGCGGTTTGTTCTGATTTTCAGTATCAGCCGCAAGCAATATTGTTATGTTTGAAAAGCTAAAGGCTGCCGAGGAAAAATACGGCGAAATAAGCGAAAAGCTTACTGATATGGAGGTTATCGGCGATAATAAGCTGTACGCCTCACTTATGAAAGAATATAAAAATCTTACTCCGATTGTGGAGAAGTACCGCGAGTACTGCAAGTGCAAAAAAGCTGCCGATGAGGCTAAAGAGCTTCTTGACGACAGCGGCACGGACAGCGAAATGAAAGAGCTTGCTCGAATGGAGCTTGAGGAAAACCGTACCCGTATTGAGGAGATAAGCGAGGAGCTTAAGATCCTCCTTATACCAAAGGATCCCAATGACGACAAGAACGTTATTATCGAGATACGCGGCGGCGCGGGCGGCGACGAGGCGTCACTTTTTGCAAACTCGCTGTACAGAATGTACACTATGTACGCCGAAGCACGCCGTTGGAAAATCGAAGTTCTAAGTATAAACGAGACCGAACTTGGCGGCATCAAGGAAATAAGCTTCAGCGTTGAGGGTGAGGGAGCGTACTCCCGCTTTAAGTATGAAAGCGGCGTTCACCGCGTCCAGCGCGTCCCGGAGACCGAGTCACAGGGCAGGATTCACACCTCCACGGTAACGGTTGCGGTGCTTGTTGAGGCGGACGATGTTGAACTGGAAATAAATCCCGCAGATTTAAAAATAGATGTGTTCAGAGCCTCGGGCGCAGGGGGACAGCACATAAACAAAACCGAGTCGGCGGTGAGGATTACCCACCTGCCAACAGGTGTTGTAGTCGAGTGTCAGGACGAGCGAAGCCAGCATAAAAACAAGGATAAGGCAATGAAGATACTTCGTTCAAGGCTTTATGAAGCTCTTATGCAGGAGCAGAACGATAAAATTGCCTCCGAGCGTAAATCTCAGGTCGGCACGGGCAACCGCTCCGAGCGTATACGGACTTACAATTTCCCCGAAAGCCGCGTTACCGACCACAGAATAGGACTTACGATATACCGTCTTGAAAGCATTCTGAACGGCAATATTGACGAGATAATAGATGCTCTCGCCACTGCAGATCAAGCGGCAAAATTATCGCAAGATACAGACTAAATATTTAATTTTCTAATTTACAAGGTGAAATAAATGTCATATGCAACAAAGCTTCTGACGACCTCGGAGGCTGATATAGAGTACGCCGCAGGACTTATCGCGGACGGCGAAGTGGTGGGTATGCCGACGGAAACGGTTTACGGACTTGCGGCGGACGCCGAAAATATCTCCGCTGTGGAAAAAATTTTCCAAGCCAAGGGCAGACCTCAAGACAACCCTCTTATTGTCCACATTGCGGAGGCAGGGGATATCGGCAGGTACGCCCGCGACGTCCCCGAAATTGCCTACAAGCTTGCGGAAAAGTTTTGTCCCGGACCTTTGACAATGGTTCTGCCGAAAAGGGATAGAATACCCGATATAACAAGCGCGGGGCTTGACACGGTGGGAATACGTATCCCGTATCACAATGCTGCCCGAAAACTTATACGTTTAAGCGGCAAGGCAATAGCCGCACCCTCGGCAAACTTGTCGGGAAGTCCAAGCCCCACAACGGCAGCTCATGTTATAAACGACATGAACGGACGGATACCCGCAGTAATAGACGGAGGGAACTGTCCCGTAGGGGTGGAAAGCACGGTCATTTCCTTTGAAAATGAAGCAATACGCATACTCCGCCCTGGGTTTATCTCGTGGGAGGAGCTTTCAGAATTCGGTGAGGTAGTAAAGGATAAACACATAACCGAGTCCGCAGGGGAGGGCGAAGCTGTGCGCTCACCCGGAATGAAATATAAGCACTATTCTCCTAAAGCGAGAGTAACTATTGTCTGCGGCAGCGAGCAGCAATTTGTTGATTTTGTGAACAATTTAAATGATGAAAATGTGTACGCAATGCCGTTTGAGATTTCAGAAAAAATGCGTGTGCCATGTATTCCTTACGGTAAGACCGCAGAGGAGCAGGCTGCAAGACTTTTTGCGGTACTGCGTGAGTTTGATGAAAAGAGTGCGGAACGTGTCTACGCCATGTGCCCATCTCAAAGCGGGGTAGGACTGGCTGTATACAACCGTCTTTTAAGGGCGGCAGGTTTTGAAATAATAAATTTATAAAATAGGGATAGGTAATGTCTTATAAGAATATCGGAGGCTGTGCTTTTGGCTTCTGAATTTCTTGCGTATTATAGGGAAGGAATGGTTAAATATGAGCGATACGCCGGATACGGCAGTAATTGGTCTTACGGGTCAGAGCGGAGCGGGAAAGACTACTGTTTGTCAGGTGTTTGCCGAAAACGGTTTTGCAATAATAAACGCTGACCAAATTGCACGGAAAATCATGGAGTCCGGTACTCCATGCCTTGAAGAAGCTGCGGAATGTTTCGGCAGCGACATTCTCAACAGTGACGGAAGTCTTAACAGACAGCGGCTTGCGGATATTGTTTTTGAAGATAAGGAAAAGCTTAGACAGCTTAACGCTATAAGCTATCCTTACATAACTTATGAAATTTTGCAGATGATAAATAAATACACCAACGAAAAGCAGCGGTACGTGCTTTTGGACGCTCCCACGCTTTTTGAGAGCAGGGCGGACGATTTCTGCGATTTGATAATAAGCGTTACCGCCTCCGAGAAAAACCGCACCGAGCGCATCTCCAAGCGGGACGGCATTACCGCCGAGCAGATAAAGGGCAGGTTTTCTTCCCAGCACTCCGAAAAGTTTTTTATAAACCATTCGGACTTTATCATCAAGAACAATAAGTCTGTTGAGATTCTTAAGGAAAAGGCAAAAGAGGTCGCGGAAAAAATTAAGGAGTATTACAATGCTGAAGAAAATTAGCAGCATAATTGTTATTTTGATAGTCGGCTGCTTTATATGGGGTATCTGCAATCTTGAAGCGATAAGCAAAAAATATCTTTACCCAATAAATTACAGCGAATATGTTGAAAAAGCTTCGGCGGAAACGGGTCTTGATAGGTATCTCATATACGCAGTGATAAAAACCGAAAGCGGTTTTGACGAGAACGCCGTCTCCAACGTTGGCGCAAGGGGACTCATGCAGCTTATGGAGGACGCCTTTGACTGGGTGAAATTCCGCATGGGCGATGAGCGGGAGATAAGTTACAGTGATATGTATAAGCCCGAGTACAATATTGAGTACGGCAGTTACCTTATAAAGCTGCTGTACGATGAATACGGCGACATAGAAACGGCAATTGCCGCATATCATTCGGGCAGGGGCAGTGTGAACGAGTGGCTTGAAGATACTCGGTACAGCTCCGACGGAAAAACTCTGGACGAAATTCCGTCAAGCACCGCAAAGCATTATGTTCACAAGGTTATGACGGCTTATGAGGGGTATACTAACTTGTACAGTGATGAAAAATAATTTTTGAAAGGATCGATCTATATGTCAAAAGAAAAATCGGCTGCCGAGCTTTTAAAGGAAAAGCTTTTTATGCAGAAAAAACACGCGGGACTGCTCATGACAGAGCAGCAGATAGCGGAATGCGACGACTTCTGCGAAAGCTACAAGGACTTTCTTGACAGTTCCAAGACCGAGCGCGAGGCTGTTCGGACGGCGATAACTCTAGCAAAGGAGGAGGGCTGTAGATAGTACACCCCGGGAGAGGCTCTCAAAGCTGGGGATAAAATTTACTGGGTCAACAGAGGCAAGGCAATTATCCTTGCGGTTATCGGTAAGGATTCTGTTGAAAACGGAGTTCGTCTCGCAGCGGCGCATATCGACTCGCCGAGAATTGACCTGAAGCAGAACCCTCTTTACGAAGACAACGAGGTGGCTCTGTTCAAGACCCACTATTACGGCGGTATCAAAAAATATCAGTGGACGGCTATTCCGCTTTCACTCCACGGCGTTGTTGTTAAAAAGGACGGCACAAAGGTAACTCTTTGTATCGGCGAGGACGAGGGAGATCCATTGTTTTATATCAGCGACCTGCTGCCACACCTTGCGCAGGAGCAGGTAAAGCGTACCCTGAGCGAGGGCATAAAGGGCGAGGAACTTAACGTTATTGTTGGTTCGAGACCTTTCCGCGATGACGATATCAGCGAAAAGGTAAAGCTGAATATCCTGTCGTTCCTCAATGAAAAATACGACATTACTGAGGCGGACTTCCTCTCCGCGGAATTTGAAATGGTTCCCGCGTTCAAGGCAAGGGATATCGGATTCGACAGGAGCCTTGTGGGTTCCTACGGACACGACGACAGAGTTTGCGCCTATACCGCACTTGAAGCAATCCTCGGCTGCAATGAAGTCGAAAAGACCGCAGTTGTCTGCCTTACCGACAAGGAGGAAACAGGCAGCGACGGCAACACGGGCTTGCAGTCCGCATACCTCAAAAACTTTTTGTACGACCTTGCGGATAGCTTCGGCGTAAGCGGCAGAGCGGTGGTAACAAACTCCGAGTGCCTTTCCGCAGACGTGAACGCAGCCTTTGACCCCACTTTCCCCGATGTTGTTGAAAAGCGAAACGCCGCATTTTTGAATTACGGAGTTGTGGTAACAAAGTTCACAGGCGCAAGGGGCAAGTCGGGAACCTCCGACGCTTCCGCAGAATTTGTGGGAAGAGTGCGTTCCCTCTTGGAGAAAAATAACATTATCTGGCAGACAGGTGAGCTTGGTAAGGTAGACCTCGGCGGCGGCGGAACAGTTGCTGCATATATCGCAAATCTCGGCATGGACGTTATAGACG
>CAMWVF010000038.1 GCA_947177545.1 uncultured Clostridia bacterium
CTGTACACTTGACGGCAAGAAAATTTACATACAGTCAATGCTTAATATTCCCGCTTCCGATGTAGAGGGAAGCGTCCGTCAGGCGGTACAGCTTGAAAAGGCGGGGTGTGAGATAATCCGCGCGGCAATTCCCGACATGGCGGCGGTAAGGCTTATTCCCGCCATAAAAAATGCGGTGACTATTCCTCTTGTTGCGGACATACATTTTGACTACAGGCTTGCATTGGAAAGCGTCGCCGCGGGTATTGACAAGATACGCATAAACCCGGGAAATATCGGGGATTTCGACAAGGTAAAAGCGGTTGCAAATGCCTGCGCGGAGAAAAATATCCCCATAAGAATTGGGGTAAATTCGGGTTCGTTGGAAAAGGATATACTCGCCAAATACGGCTCTCCCACGGCGGAGGCTCTTGTTGAAAGCGCACTTCGACACGCGGAACTTCTGGAGCGTTGTGATTTTCACGATATTGTTATTTCCATAAAATCCTCAGACGTGCCTACAATGATAAAGGGTTACCGCCTCCTTGCGTATAAAACCGATTATCCTCTCCATTTGGGAGTTACCGAGGCGGGGACAAAGCGAATGGGTATCATAAAATCCGCAGTGGGTATAGGCTCTCTTCTTGCGGATGGTATCGGGGAGACAATTCGGGTCTCTCTCACGGCAGACCCTGTTGAGGAAATTTATGCGGCGAAAGATATTTTATCCGCCGTGGGAAAGGGCAGCGGTGTAAAGCTTATTGCCTGTCCAACCTGCGGAAGAACTAAAATTGACCTTATACCCCTTGCAGAAAAGGTAGAAGCGGCAGTCAGGTATATTGATAAGGATATTACCGTAGCAGTCATGGGTTGCGTGGTGAACGGTCCGGGAGAAGCCCGGGAAGCTGACGTTGGTATTGCGGGAGGAGACGGCTGCGCAGTACTTTTCCGTAAAGGAGAAATTATCAGAAAGCTGCCCGAGACGGAAATTCTCACGGCTTTGCTGGAGGAAATAGAGAAAATTTAGGAATTGGTGAAAGTTAATGCTTATAAAGGAACTTTTTTCGGACTACATAGCGGATATCCCGAATTCAATAGGCAAGGGCAATGTGCTGAAGCTGTCGCATACCGAAAATATGCGGGAGCTTACTGTTTTTGCGTCTTATGAAATGGTTCAGAATTACAATTATGTTATGGACTTTGAAAAGGCAATGCAGACAAGCCTCGGCATAACAAGCTTTACTCTTAACTGCCGATATGCTCCAAATCTTTTTAACGAGAAGTCCATGCCCGATATTGTGACAATGCTGAAAAGGCGTATGTATGTTATCAACGGTCATTTGAGCAATGCAGTGTACAGCTTTGCTGACAGCACGGTCACGGTGGACGTGAACGGCGTGGGCTTTGCCGCTCTGAAAAAAGCGGGGGTGGAGCGGGAGCTTGAAAAGATGATACGGGAGGTCTACTCAGTTGGCGTAAAGGTTGTTATGAACGGCGAGGTCGAGACAGCCCCCGAATATGATTACGAAAGCAGAATGGCGGAGGCAATTGCTGCTATACCAATGCCCACTGAGGCTCCGGAGCCTGCGGGCGGAATTTATGATATGGTGCAGGCTGCTGTGCCAAAGGAGCCTATTGTTACTGTCGATTTAATGGACTTACCCATACTTGTTGAAAGCGCCAAAATAATCAAGGGGCGGAAAATTGACTCGCCAATAACAAATATTTCCGACATAACAAGCAAGATGAGCAACATTACGCTGTGGGGGGACGTTTTTGATTATTCCGAAAAGGAGATACGCACAAAAAACGGCGAAAGGCGCGTGGTTTCGGTAAGCATTACGGACTACACGGGTTCTATCTCGATAAAAAGCTTTGAGAGCAAGGACGAGGAAAATATTTTTGCACAGTTCAAAAAGGGAGGCACACTTCTTATTAAGGGACGCTCCGATTTTGACACATTTGAAAACGAGTTTGTAATTAAGGCGAACGATGTTATGCAGGTGGGAAAAATTGAGCGCAAAGATGCCGCTGAGGAAAAGCGTGTGGAACTCCATCTGCATACAAATATGTCTGCATTGGACGCTGTAACTCCCGTTTCAAAGCTTATTGACAGGGCTTTTTCATGGGGACACAAGGCGATAGCCGTCACCGATCACGGCGTTGTGCAGGCTTTCCCCGAAGCGGCTTCAGCAGTCGCAAAGATACGCAAAAACGGCGGAGATTTCAAAATGATCTACGGCTGCGAAGCGTACTCGGTAAACGACAGGATAAGCGCGGTAAACATCTTTAGGGACAGAGCTGTCACCGACGAAATGATAGTTTTCGACATTGAGACAACGGGCTTTAATTCCCAGGCGGAAAGAATTATCGAGATAGGTGCGGTAAGGGTAAAAAATCTTGAAATGGGGGAGACCTTTCAGACCTTTGTGAACCCAGACAAGCCTATTCCCGAAAGGATCACAAAGCTTACAAGCATTACGGATGACATGGTAAAGGACGCTCCGAGCCAGGAGGAGGCTTTGAAGAAATTCATTGAATTTTGCGGCGAAGCCCCTGTCCTTATAGCACACAATGCGGGATTTGACTGCTCGTTCATAAAGGCTGCCTGCGAAAGATACGGCGTGGATTTCGGCTTTTCCATGATAGATACTGTGGTAATGAGCAGAAGTATGCTGCCAAATCTTAAAAAGCACAAGCTTGACAATGTTGCCAAAGAACTGGGTCTCGGCGAATTCAATCACCACCGTGCGGACGACGACGCAAAAATTCTTGCGAGAATATATATCGTCCTTGCCACAAGGCTTCTGGAAGAAAACAAAATAAAAATGATAAGCGAAATAAACCGCTGTGTGCTTAAAGTAGACCCTCGTGTGCTCCGTTCGCACCACCAGATAATTCTTGTCAAGGACGCCATTGGGCTTAAAAATCTGTACAAGCTTATATCTTTTTCCAATATAAAATATTATAAAAGAAATCCCAGAATTCCGATTTCAGAGCTTATGAAGCACCGCGACGGACTTATAGTAGGCAGCGCCTGCGAGGCTGGTGAGGTCTTTTCTGCAATTCGGGACGGTCAGCCCTGGGATACGATAAAGGACATTGCAAGATTTTACGATTATCTTGAAATACAGCCGATTGCAAACAATGCTTTCCTTATAAGGGACGAGGATATGCCCAGCATTTCCTCCGAGGAAGATTTGCGTGACTTGAACAGGAAGATAGTAAAGCTTGGGGAGGAGCTTAACATTCCCGTTGTGGCGACCTGCGATGTCCATTTTATGGACAAGGCTGACGGTATCTTCCGAAAAATTCTTACATATCAAAAGTTCAAGGACGCTGACAATCAGTCTCCCCTATATTTTAGGACTACCGATGAAATGTTAAAGGAATTCGCATATCTCGGCGAGGAAAAAGCCTATGAGGTCGTTGTGACTAATACCAATAAAATTGTGGACATGGTAAATCCCGACATTGTGCCCATTCCTCCGGGAACATTCACTCCCGAAATTCCCGGAGCGGAGGAGGATTTGGAGCGTATCTCATGGGAAAGATGCAAATATATTTACGGCGATCCTGTACCCGAGATAGTTGCAAAGCGTCTTGACCGTGAGCTTACTTCAATTATAAAGCACGGCTTTGCAGTATTGTATATGATTGCTCAAAAGCTTGTGGCGAACTCCAATGAGCACGGTTATCAAGTGGGTTCGAGAGGTTCGGTAGGGTCTTCCTTTGTGGCTTCAATGGCGGGAATTTCCGAGGTAAACCCGCTGCCGCCCCATTATGTCTGTCCCAAATGCAAGCACAGCATTTTTATTACGGACGGTTCTGTGGGTTCGGGATACGACCTACCAGAAAAGAACTGTGAGAAGTGCGGTACGCCCTATAACCGTGACGGACACGACATACCATTTGAGACGTTCCTCGGCTTTGACGGCGACAAAGCCCCCGATATAGATCTTAACTTTTCGGGCGAATATCAGACCTTTGCTCACAAATATACTGAGGAGCTTTTCGGCAGCGACAACGTGTTCAAGGCGGGAACTATCGGTACGGTTGCGGATAAAATTGCGTTCGGCTATGTAAAGCATTATCTTGAAGAACATGGCGAGACCGTCTCCAAGGCGGAAATAAGCAGGCTTACTCTTGGTTGCACGGGCGTTAAACGTACTACAGGTCAGCACCCGGGTGGAATGGTGGTTGTGCCCTCAAAGTTTGAGGTCTATGATTTTACTCCCGTTCAGCACCCTGCCGAGGATCCTAATTCAATTTTTACAACAACGCATTTTGACTTCCATTCTCTGCACGATACTATTCTGAAGCTTGACGAGCTTGGACACGATGTGCCGACTCTATACAAGCACCTTGAGGACATGACAGGAATAAGCACGGGAGATATTTTCCCGGGAGACGAAAAGGTAATAAGCCTTTGCACCTCCACCGAGGCTTTGGGGGTTTCTCCCGAGGATATATATTTTGAGACGGGAACTCTCGCCATACCCGAAATGGGTACAAACTTTGTCCGCGGTATGCTTATTGAGGCTCAGCCGAAAAAGTTTTCCGACCTGCTCCAGATATCGGGACTTTCCCACGGTACCGATGTTTGGCTGGGAAATGCACAGGAGCTTATCAAAAATAACATATGTACCATTTCGGACGTTATCGGTACCCGTGACAGCATTATGACATACCTTATTTACCACGGCATGGATCCAAAGCTGTCCTTTAAAATTATGGAGATAACCCGTAAGGGAAATGCGCCAAAGCTTCTTACAGAGGAAATGAAGCAGGATATGCTTGCCCACAACGTACCACAATGGTACATTGACAGCTGTTTGAAGATAAAGTATATGTTCCCCAAGGCACACGCGGCGGCGTATGTTACTGCGGCAATGAAACTGGGGTGGTACAAGGTGTACGAGCCGCTGGCGTTCTATGCGGCGGTATTCACGGTGCGCGGCGAGGACTTCGATGCAGAGACTGTAATGCAGGGCAAAGAAGCCGTAAAGTTCAAAATAGAGGAGCTTAGAAAAAAGGGCAACGAGCGAAGCGGCAAAGAGACAGCTACTCTTGATATGCTGATGATAATAAACGAAATGCTGGCGAGGGGCTTTGAGTTCCTGCCGATAGACGTTTACAAGTCCGAGGCGGCTACTTATAAAATCGAGGACGGAAAAATAAGGCTCCCGTTCTGTTCCGCAAAGGGTGTCGGAGTAAACGCTGCAAAGTACGTTTACGACGCAGCGCAGCAGGGAGATCTGCTCTCCATTGACGAATTGCAGGAGCGGAGCGGCGCAACGAAAGCCATTATAGAGTCACTTGAAAGCATAGGCGCGTTGGACGCTCTTCCAAAATCAGCGCAGATATCGCTTTTCTGACAGGAAAATAGTGCAAAATGACAATATTATAAAAAACTATTGACATTGTTAAGATAATGTGATATCATAATACCAGGATAATATAGTAATGTTTTACTATAGTAAAGGAGATTTTAAATTAAATGAAACGATACGATCTGATAACTCCCGAGGGAACAAAGGACTTGCTTTTTGAGGACTGCGCTGTCCGCAGAAGCCTTGAAGAGAAGCTTTCCGTGCTTTTCAAATCAAAGAGCTACTGCGAGATAGTTACCCCGGGACTTGAATTTTTTGACGTGTTTAACCTTAATTCAAGATATTTTCCCCAGGAAAGTATGTATAAGCTTGTGGACAACAAGGGCAGACTTTTAGTGGTGCGCCCCGACTCAACAATGCCAATTGCGAGAGTTGCGGCAACAAGGCTCAGGGACTCCGAACTGCCTTTGAGGCTTTACTATAGGCAGAATGTGTACCGCAACAAACCTTTAATGCGAGGCAGGAGCGATGAGATACATCAAATGGGCATAGAACTTATCGGCTCCGACTCAAAGCGTGCGGACTTGGAGGTTATCACGGCAGCTATTGAAGTCCTAGCTTCCTTTGAAAACGAGGATTTCAGATTTGAGATAGGGGACATAGGTTTTTTCCGTGAGATTGTGAATATGCTTGGTGCGGACGACAATACAAAAGAGGAGATACGCAGCCTTATTGAAGCAAAGAATTACCCGGCTTTGAACGACATTTTGGATAGCGTTGGGGACAATAACATCACTAAGGCTTTGAAGCAGCTGCCTCGTCTTTTCGGCGGCGAGGAGGTTTTCGACAAGGCGGAGGCTCTTGTTGACGACGAAAAGGTCACGGCCGTTATTTCCAATATCAGAAATATTTACAACTGTCTTACCGAGCTTGGCTACAACGGAAAGATAACCGTTGATCTGGGTATCGTAAACAAGCTTGATTACTACACGGGCGTTGTTATGAAAGGATATTTGCAGGGTTACGGTGACGCTGTACTTTCTGGCGGTCGCTATAACAAACTTCTTGCGGAATTTGGGTACGATGTCCCCGCAACGGGCTTTGCTGTAAACATCGATGCCGTGGCAAAGGTCATGAAGCAGTCACATACATATACTGCGCCCGTACCCGACGTCATCGTGTACGGCTGCGACGGCTTTGAAATGGAGGCTATAAAGTACGCAATGAAGCTTCGAGTTGAGGGTCTGAACGTCGAAAATTCGGTTTTTGCAACATATGAGGAAACCAAGGCTTACGCAGAGAGAAAGGGTATTCAAAAGGTGATATGCGTTGGGAGAAATCTTACGGAAGCAACATTAATTTCGGGAGGCGTAAAAAATGGAAAATGAAAAAAGACCTTTGAGGATAGCTCTTACAAAGGGCAGACTTGAAAAGGATACGGTAGGTCTTCTTGAAAAGATAGGATATGACTGCTCAGCTGTCCGCGACAAGGGCAGAAAGCTTATTCTCCCAGTGGGGGACTCTATTGAAGTAGTGCTTGCAAAGGCGGCTGACGTTATTACATATGTTGAGCATGGCGTCTGCGACATGGGCGTTGTCGGCAAGGACACTATTATGGAGATGAACGGAAAATTTTTTGAGCTTGCGGATTTAGGCTTCGGAAGGTGCAAGTTCGCTCTTGCGGGCAAAAAAGGAGTGGACTTTTATCAAGGATACGGCGTAAAGACCATTGCCACAAAGTACCCCAATGTTTCCCGTGCTTTTTTTGAGAAAAAGGGTATGGACGTTGATATTGTAAAAATTGAGGGCAGCGTGGAGCTTGCTCCGCTTTTAAATCTTTCGGACGCTATCGTTGACATTGTTGAGACGGGTACTACCCTCAAAGAAAACGGCCTTGAGGTTTTTGAGGATATTGCGCCTATCTCCGCAAGACTTATAGTCAACATGGTAAGCATGAAGCTTCGGCAGAATGAAATTGAAACGCTGATAAAGAGTATTGAAGAAAATTTGTGAAAGGACGTGCTGATAAATGATAAGAAAAATTATTGCCGACGGAAAAAGTGAAATAGAGTTCCTCAAAGAGGTGGAAAAGCGCAACGGCGATACAGATAAAAAGGTAACGGAGATAGTCTCTGAAATAATAGAAAATGTCAAGAATAACGGGGACAAGGCTGTTAAGGAGTATACAGAAAAATTTGACGGCAAGCTCCCCGAATATTATGAAGTACCTCTTGATGTTATCCACGATGCTTTAGAGGAAGCGGACGAGGATTTTGTAAACGCTCTCCTTGATGCAATGGAGAATATTGCGGCTTTCCACCACAGACAAAAGGAGCAGGGCTTTATCGACCCTCACGACAACGGAGTAATTCTCGGTCAACGGGTGAGAGGTCTTGAAAGGGTCGGACTTTATGTTCCCGGCGGCACGGCGGCGTACCCCTCGTCGGTTCTTATGAATGCAATTCCCGCAAAAATAGCGGGAGTAAAGGAGATAATAATGGTAACTCCGCCGATGAAAGATGGTACACCAAACAAGGATATTCTCGTCGCAGCCTCTGTATGCGGCGTTGATAGGGTTTTCCTCGCAGGCGGTGCGCAGGCGGTTGCAGCACTTGCGTATGGTACGGAGACTATCCCAAAGG